>JBNGDY010000049.1:0-5008 GCA_049975665.1 Candidatus Nanoarchaeia archaeon
ATGTTGAGAGAAAGTTAATTCTCTCTTTGATGATTATAGGAATTCACCAAAGCCGGTTTTGTAGAACAAAAAGCAGGAGCTGGGATTTGCACCCAGGATCAGAGGGTTGCAGCCTCTTGCCTTACTGCTTGGCTACTCCTGCATAAACGCCCCTGACAGGATTTGAACCTGCGACCTATGGCTTAGAAGGCCATCGCTCTAATCCAACTGAGCTACAGGGGCTTGCTAGTTTAAACTGGAAAGAATATTTAAAGTTTTGTAAGGATATTTTTATAAATGCTTCTTTCTATTTATAGAGATGAATAAGTTAGATGAGATTAATGCAATTGCTAGTAAGAGGGGCTTCTTTTTTCAAACAGCGAATATATATGGTGGTAAAGCAGGATTCTTTACATATGGGCATTTAGGTAAGCAGCTGAAGAGTAATTGGGAGAATTTATGGAGAAAATATATTTTAGGTTTAGATGATAATTTTCATGAGATTCAGAGTAATAATATTTTGCCAGAAGAGGTGTTTAAAGCATCTGGGCATATAGAGCACTTTAATGACCCCTTAGTTGAGTGTAAGAAGTGCAAATTTAGGTTTAGAGCAGATCAATTATTAGAAGATGCAGGTATAGAAGCAGAGGGTATGTCTTTAGAAGAATTAGATAAGATGATTGATAAGAAGAAGTTGGTATGTCCTAAATGTTCTGGGCAGCTTGGAGAGGTTAAGGAATTTAATATGATGTTTCCTGTTAATATTGGTTTTGATAATAATAAAGCTTATTTATCACCAGAAACAGCACAAGCAGCTTATCTTGCTTTTAGAGAGGAGTTTAAAGCAACAAGAGAGAAATTGCCTTTAGGATTAGCAATAATAGATAAGGCTTATAGGAATGAAATCTCGCCTAGACAGATGTTTTTTAGATTAAGAGAGTTTTCACAAGCAGAATTACAGATATTTTTTAATCCTGATAAAATAGATGAGCATAATAACTGGCAGGAAATAAAGAAAGAGAAATTAAGATTAAAACCTGCTAATCAAAAGCAGATTAGTGAAAAAACATGTCAGGAATTAAATAAGCATTATCCTAAATTTTATTTGTATCATGCTGCTAAGATACAGGATTTTTATTTAAATAAGATAGGTATTCCAAAAGAGAGATTTAGGTTTAGAGAATTAGGAGAGGGTGAAAGAGCATTTTATAATAAGATACATTTTGATATTGAAGTAAAATTAGATACATTAAATGGTTTTAAAGAGGTTGCTGGTTTACATTATAGAGGAGAACATGATTTATTAGGACATGCTAAACAATCTAAAAAGAAATTAGAGGTGGTTGATGGTAAGAGGGTCTTGCCGCATGTACTTGAATTAAGTTTTGGTGTTGATAGAAATATATGGATGTTAATGGATGTATTTTATGGTAAGGGTAAGGAAGGTAGTATGTTCAAATTTCCTCCTAAACTAGCACCTATACAGGCTGGCATTTTCCCATTAGTTAGAAAGGATGAGCAATTAGTAAAATTATCTAAGGAGATTTATAATGATTTGAAAGAAGAATTTAATGTTATATATGATGAATCTGCTTCAGTTGGTAAGAGATATGCTAGACAGGATGAAATAGGCACACCATTTTGCATTACAATTGATGGTGATTCCTTGCAAGATGGTGATGTAACAATTAGGGATAGAGACAGCACTAAACAGATTAGATGTTCTATTGATATTTTGAAAGAAGAGATGAGGAATTTGTTAAATGGAAAGAAATTTGGCAAGAAGGTTTAAAAACATTAAAGCATTAATAAGAAAAAGATGAATGTGATAGGATTTGTATCTATAAAAGGAGGTGTTGGTAAGACTACACTGGCATTAGAAACAGCAGCGTGTCTTGCTAATAAGTATGATAAGCGTGTCTTGCTTATAGATGCTAATTTCTCTGCTCCAAATGTTAGTTTATATTTAGATTTAACTAAAGAAGAAGGGTTGTATAGGGCTTTAGATGATTTAAGAAAAGCACATGCTAGTATATATGAGGCACATGGGTTTGATGTTATTCCTAATGGATTGTATGATGAGGGTGACCCTACTAAATTAAAAAGATTAGTAGATAAATTAAAAGGGAGGTATGATTTTATTATTATTGATTCTTCTCCTAATTATTATGAACTGGCACCTGTTGTAATGAGTGCTGACAGGCTTTTCTTAGTAACTACTGCTGATAATGTAACATTACAAACTAGTTTAAAAGCTGCTCATTTAGCTAGAAAAAAGAAGACACCTGTTGAAGGATTGATTGTTAATAAGATTAGGCATCCTAGGTATGAGCTTAGTTTACAGAGGATGGAAGAGCAGTCAGGCATCCCAATATTAGCTAAAATAAGGGATGATAAAAAGGCTGCTGAGAGTATTTATTATAAGAAACCATTGTCTTTGCATTCTCCTAATCATCATATCTCTAAGGAGATTAGGAATTTTGTTTCTAGTTTAATTGGAGAACCAGAACAGCCTGGATTTTTTCAGAAAATTCTGCCATTTAATTTTAGTAAGGAAAAGGTTAATAGGCAGCTTTATAGACAAATGTATGAACCCCAGTTATAGAAAATTAAGTTTTCTATAGTAGTTTTCTTTCTTGTTGTCTTTTCTTTTTTAAAGAAAAGAGATAATGGACCTGTCGGGAATCGAACCCGAATCCCATGACTGCCAGCCACATGTTCTACCATTGAACCACAGGCCCTAATTCTTATTATATGCCAGATTATTTAAATATGTTTCATCTATCTTTATTATGGGTAAATCATATAATCCTAAACATTTAAGGGATCAGGAAAGAATAACTTATTTAAGATTTAAGCCAGTAGAAAAATGTCCTGTTTTTGGTAATCATTTAATAAGAGTTATAGATGAGTGTGAGATTAGAGAGGGGGGAAGAGTAGTTAGGAGAGTTAGAAATTAGTATCAATAAGCATTAAAAAAGCATTTTCTTATTTTATAAAATGGTAAAACAAGTTGAAAAGCAGATTAAAGAGACTATTAAGATGTATAGCATGCTGGATAGGCAGGATAGAATAGCTGTAGCTTTATCTGGGGGTAAGGATTCTACTACATGTTTATATATCTTGCATAAATTTGGCTATAATGTAGAGGGTTTAATGATTGATTTAGGTCTTGGGGCATGGAGCCAGCAAGCCAGAGAAAATATGCAGGAATTTTGTTCTAAGCTTAATATTAAGTTTCATGTGATTGATATGAAAAAGGAATTTGGGGCTAGTATGGCATTTATTAAATCAGCTTCTCAGACAGGTTTATCAGGATGTTATATCTGTGGGATTATAAAGAAATGGTTGTTAAATAAGAAATCTAAGGAATTGGGTTTTGATAAATTAGTAACAGGACATAATTTAGATGATGAGTGTCAGACAGTATTAATGAATTTTTTAAAAGGCAATATCTATCTTGGTGCTAATTCAACACCAGTTACAGGCAAGCCAATTAAGGGATTTGTACAGAGAGTCAAGCCATTATTTTTCATACCTGAAAACAAGATAAGAACATATAGTTTGAAAGAGCAATTACCTATTCAGAGAGAGAAGTGCCCTTGCTCATTTTATAGTTATAGGATTAATACAAGAGAATGGCTTAATCAGATAGGTGATAATGACAAATTAAAAATTGTTAAAAATTTTCAAAATGTCATACCAAGATTAGAGCAAAAAGGGGATGTAAATTATTGCAAGAAATGTGGAGAGCCTTGCAGACAGGAGATATGTAAGGCTTGCCAAATACTTCAGCATATATAAATATTAGCAACTTCTTTAGAAAGGTAACTGTCAAAACATAAAATGTTAACTATAGTAAACAATTTATATTCTCTATTATAAAAATATTTAAAAAGCAAGGGGCATTAAGGATTTGTATCCAATAACTATTGGTTGTATACAAAGGGGTGATTAGCCACAATATGTTGTAGTCACTCTAAAAGGATAATGAGGTGCCCTTATTGTAATCAGCAGGAAACAAAGGTAACTGATAAGAGAGATAGTGAAGGATTTATTAGAAGAAGGAGAGAGTGTTTGAAATGTGGTAAGAGATTCACTACATATGAGAGGGTTGAGCTTGACTTAAATGTTATTAAGAAGGATGGAAAGAGAGAGCCATTTAATAGGGACAAGATGGCAACAGGGATTAAAAAGGCATTTGAGAAGAGGCCTGTTTCCAGTGAAAAAATAGAGAAGATAATTAATGATATTGAAGCTAGGATATATAGGAGAACTAAAGGCAAGGATATTAAGACAGAGAAGATAGGGCAGATAGTGATGTCAACATTAAAGAGAGTAGACAAGGTAGCTTATATCAGGTTTGCATCTGTATATAGGGAATTTGCTGATATTGAGGACTTTAAAAAGGAGATAAAAGAATTAAAATAAGATGGTAGATAAAATAAGAAAAAGAGATGGAAGTGTAGTTTCTTTTAATAAAGAGAAGATTTTTAATGCTATTTGGAAGGCAGTCAGGGCTGTTGGGGGTAAGGATGATAAAAAAGCAGAGGAGGTGAGTGATTTAATTGTCCAGCAATTAGAAGAGAAACATGGTAAGCATGGTATACCAGATGTTGAAGAGGTTCAGGATTTGGTTGAGAAGACACTAATTAAGCAAGGACATGACCAAACAGCTAAGGCATATATTTTGTATAGGAAAAGCAGGGAGGAATTGAGGGATGTTAAGGGTTTGTTTGATACTATTGAAGCTGTAGAGGATTATATTGGTTTAAATGATTGGATGGTTAAGGAGAATTCTAATATGGGTTATTCATTACAAGGTCTGAATAATTATATTGCTACTAAGATTATTAAGAATTATTGGATAAGAAGGGTATATCCAGAAGCAATTAGAAGAGCTCATGAATCAGGAGATATACATATACATGATTTAGGCACTTTAGGTGCTTATTGTTTTGATGATAAAACAAAGATTTTAACAGAAAATGGATGGAAACTTTTTAAGGATGTGAAGGAAGGTGAAAAG
>JBNGDY010000050.1:0-4903 GCA_049975665.1 Candidatus Nanoarchaeia archaeon
ATTTAGAAGAGCAATAATATCTTGGAGAACCATCTTTCTGGACCACTGTTACTCCTTTTGGAAATTCATAATCTTTCCCACAAAATGAACATTTTGGCATTTTAACTAAAAGCTCCTTTTGATATTTTCTTTTGTAATCTTCTTGCTTCTATCTCTGTCTCCCTTAACATAATAATATCTCTTCTATCAACAGGACCTACTACATTTCTTCTCATAGATTTACCCTTATTATTACCTTGTAAGATTCTACACTTAACTTGTGTTACCTCACCTCTAGCACCAGTTCTACCTATTAATGCTTCTACAACTGCTGGCACAGCTGATGCTTCCATAATCTTATCAGAACCTTTAGAAGACTCTTTCTTCTTATTCTGATTTTTTTGTTGTTTTTTTTGAGCCATTTTATTTTAATATTCTACTTAATACCCTTGATTCTCTCACCCTACCATCAATAACCTCTGCAGGTTTTAACTTAAGACAACTAAGGCACATATAATAATCTGTATCTACTTTTGTATGTGGTGTATCTCCTTCACACTGCTTACTTGAACAATAATATTGTTTCATTTTAATTTAATGAATTTAAATCTGCTTCACCTAAATCAGTTATTGCAAGAGCAGAACATCCTAGATTTATACCCACAGATATGCCTAATTTTTCCTTAGAATCTGCTTCTACTAACTTAATGCCCTTGTCCTTACATAGAATTGGTAGATGCTGAACAAGCTCCTTAGGATCTACATCCTTAGCTACTACAACTAGCTTAGCTTGTCCTCTTTCAACAGCCTTAGTAACCTCATTAATACCTTTATCTAACTTGCCTGTCTTTCTTGCTTGTTCTATTAAATCATATATTTCCATTGTATATTAGTATGCCAAGAACTGAGCCTCCCTATATGTTCATTGGCTTATTCTATCTTTGAGATTGAGGTTTATAAATCTTTTTGTGTGTTAGGTTATTCTATTCTCTTCTTCTTAATCACACATAACAAAAGATTAATATTGTAACTCCTTATAAATAACTACAATAGAAAAGTTTATAAATCCTCTTCAATTTTATTAAATATGTCAAGAATAGAACCAATTAAACCAATTGCAAGAAGTTATTTTCCTTCTTATAAGCATCCTAACCCACAAGATAGAGATAATTCAGAAAGTAATAAAACAACAAGACCAGAAATACATATGGTTGATATAGATACAGGTGCTGATGGCAAACCAGTTTTAGGAGATGATTATTATCCAGGTAAATATATAGATATAAGGGTATAATGTTGAGCAACAAACATACAGATAATAAAGAACAATTTGCAAAGTGGATAGCTCTAAGTGCTACTGTTCCAAGAAATAAAAGAAAGGGATTAGATAATGTAACTGTTGATGCCTATATTGAAGAGCTATCAAGAGGGAGCAATTCTTCAACATATTCATTCAATGCTCATTTTAGTGGTGCAATACTAGAACAAGGAAAAGCAGAACAAGCAACATATTCTCATGAATATGAGCAAGAACATTCAGACAGAGAAACAGGAGAAGCTTATATTAAAGGACAATTAAAAGAGATAGGAAAGCTTGTTAAAGGATTTAATAGTACCTTAACACCATGTTTACAAGGTTGTTCTCTTACTGTTCCTTCTTATTTTTCAAGACTTCACAGACAATAATTTTATTAAGCTCTTATTCTCTTTAATAATAGGAGATTATCTTAAGATGGGTGTACAAATATCAGATATAGTACCAAGAAAAGAAATAAATATAAATGATTTAAAAGGGAAGATAATAGCTGTAGATGCTCTTAACACATTATACCAATTTCTAACAACAATAAGACAACCAGATGGCACACCTTTAATGGATTCATCAAACAAGATAACATCTCATTTATCTGGCTTGTTCTATAGAAATCTAAACCTATTACAAGCAGGTATTAAGTTAGTATATGTATTTGATGGCAAACCACCTGAATTAAAAGCAGAAGAAATCAAGAAAAGAGAAGCTAATAAAGAAAAGGCTAGAAAGCAATTTGAAACAGCTAAAGAAAGAGAAGATACAGAAGCAATGAGAAAATACTCTCAACAATTTGTAAAAATTTCTCAAGCAATGATAGATGAAAGCAAAGAATTATTAGAAGCAATGGGCATACCTTGCATACAGGCTAAAGGAGAAGGTGAAGAAGAACCTGCCTGGCTTGTATCAGCTAGTAAAGCATATGCAGTAGCTTCACAAGATTATGATGCATTATTATATGGTGCTCCTATGCTTGTTAGAAATTTAACATTAGCAAGAAAAAGAAAGACACCAACAGGATATAAAGAAATTAATCAGGAATTAGTTGAATTTCAAGCTGTTCTTAATCATCTTCAAATAAATAAAGATCAATTAATCTGTCTAGGCATCTTAGTAGGCACAGATTTCAATCCTGGAGGTGTAAAAGGCATAGGGCAGAAAAGAGCATTAGAGATTGTTAGAAAATATAAATATCCATATGAGATATTCAAATATGTAGAGAAGAGTGAGAAATATGAATTAGATTTTGACTGGCAAACCATATTTGAAGAATTTCATAATCAACAAGCAAGAAATGAAGATATTGAATTTAAGAAGATAAATAAACAAAAGATTAAAGATATTTTATTAAAAAGAGAATTCTCAGAATCAAGAATAGATTCTGGTTTAGAAAAACTTGAGAAAATAGAAGAAGATAAAAAGCAGGTTGGTTTAAGCGAATTCTTAGGTTAAATCTATCTTCATAAGCATAATAATAATTCTCAACATTATTGTTAACCTGGGGATGAGTAGAATTCCTAGGTTAAAATGAGATAACTCTAGTTTGGATGTTATTATAAGTATTACGCAAATATAAATATGCAAAAGTTTAAATATCAGATTGTATATAATTAGTATAAGTAAATAACAGTTAGTTACAAATATGTTACAAATAAACAAGCCTAATCACTGGCCTAATTTAAATACAGTAATTATGGTAGAGGAAACTATACAAAAATCAGACAAAAGTGCCATACCTATCCCAGAATTAAAAAAGAATCTACCAAGAAAAGTAAATCATAATACCCTAATGGTAATTTTAGAATATCTTGAAAAAAGTGGTAAGATTGCTATAGGATTAAAAGGCATTACATGGATATATACAGATAATGCCACACTTCAAAAATTAATAAAAAAAGGCATTGAGGAGAAAAAATGATAAAAGGACTACTACTTGCCATATCATTAGCAATAACAATAACCTCCTTATTCTTCCTACTTGCTTCTCCAACAATAATACAAGAGAGCTTAATAACTGGTGCTGTTATTGGGCCTCAACAAGTGCAACCTTTGTCAATAATTAGTTTGTTAATAGGTTTAATTACTACATTTCTGGTCTTAATAAATATGCGCTAATCTCTTCTATATATTCTCTCACCTGTAGACTTGCTCTCCTTCAACTTCATCTTGCTCATATCACTTAATCCCCATATAATTACCAGCAATCCCGCTATAAGTAAGATGCTTCTAATGACAATATTATCTAAAAAAATATCATCTAGATAATATTGAGATATAAACTTGTCTATGAAAAATAAGAATATTAGGAAACCCCCAATACCAATTCTGGCCCAAGGTATTCTAGGAGAACCTAATGCCCTGCCTAATCCTTTTTTTAATAATATAATAAACAAAATAACAATACCTATGAAAATAACTAACTGAAAGTTTTGACTTAATTCAAAAAAGAAATCCTCAATCTCTAACATCAAACCAGTATAATTTGTAAGCCCATACACAGCTAATGCAGACACAGCAAGAGCAATAACAGTGGCTGTTGCCCTATTCTTACCAAAATCTGTTCTTCCTAACAAGAAGAGCATGGCTGAAAATAATGCAAGAAAAGCTGCTGCATAAGGCAGCATCTCACTATAAAATATTTCAGTCACCATCTTTATCTTTTATTATCATGTTTTGCATGTTTTTAATTGTTTTTATTTTGAGAAGGCATTTGTAAATGCATCTCCTACCTCTGCTGCTGAATGTAGCCTTTCTCTATCCAGCTCTTCTTGCTGTTTAGCTTGTTTTTCCTTTATCTTCTTGCCTATCCTGCTTCCAAAACCAGCTATAGCAATTAAAACAATTATCACGCCGATAACTATCAAATTCCACCACCATTTATTTGTTATTAATATTATCCATTCAACTAATTGAGCAAATATTCTAAAAAAACCTAATGCAAAAGTTACACCAACTGCTAATACAATATTAACCCACTCTTTATCCAAACCTATCCAATTAGGCAAATTATGAAAAACACTTATTGATAATAAAACAAGAAAAAAGAGATATGTAAATTCCCAACTTAATCTCAAAGGAATATTAAATAACCATAAGAAATATTTGTCTGTTCTTTCCAACCAATCATTTATAGCATTAATCCTCTCCTCTGCTTTTGATTTCTGCACATCTATCTTGTCCTCATCTATACCTCCTTGCTCATCTAATGGTATGCTATCAGTAGCATCTTTTATCTTATCATAATCCTCGCTCATAGGTGCAGAAGGCATATCATCTTGTGCTTTTACAAAATAAGAATTAGTACTAAAACTAGATAGCATTAGTACTAAAAACAAACATATGAATAGGTTCTTTTTCATTTTTTATTATTTATTTGATTATTTAAATACTCTTCTATTTTTTTAATTATGAAATCTATATTTTTCTTATTATTTAAAATAAATGTTTTTTCAAATTGCTCTCCATAATAAAGAGAGGAGTTTCTTTTAATCCTAAAATTATCTAAAAATGTTAAATAAAATTCTTCTAATCCAACAGCCAGACATGTTTCATATAATAACTCTTTATGAGCATAATCGCCAACAAATTTAAATCCTTTAATTAAAAATATGGCTG
>JBNGDY010000051.1:0-4851 GCA_049975665.1 Candidatus Nanoarchaeia archaeon
AAGTTTAATAATAAAGGGTATGTATTGGAAGAGGTAGAGGAAGTTGAGAAGCTGAAATCTCCTTTTATTGTTCCTATTGCAGCTGAGAGCAAGAATGAGGAAGCAGATATAAGTGATGATGCTATAAAATTACTTGCATGGATTATTGCAGAAGGCAGTATTGAAAAACCAGGTAAGTATAGATGTTGCCATAGGATTAGTATTTATCAATCAGAGAAAAAACATCCAGAAGAATATAAAGAGATTAACAATCTATTACAGAGCCAGAATCTTGAATATTCTACTAGAGATTCTACTCCTTCTCTTGGACAAGGGGTTAAGATGATGAGACTTAATGCAGCATCTTCAAGACAGGTTCATTCTTTATTTGAAGGCAGGCAGGAGATTGATTTTATTCCAAAACAATTATTAAATATGGGTGTTAGGCAATCTAGATTATTTTTAGACACTTATCTAAAAGCAGATGGTTTTGAAGGTTGTAAGATTACAACAACAAGTAAAACAATCTTAGATGGTTTGCAACAAATAGCTGTTAATGCAGGTTATGGCTCAACAATCTTAAAGAGAGAGCCAACAATTGGGAGCAAACAATTGTATGTGTTGAGATTAATTAAACATAAGGATACATATATAAAACAAATAAATAAGGTGAATTACTCTGGTGTGATTTGGTGTCCAAATACAGATAATGAGACTGTTATAGCTAGAAGGAATGGGAAGGTGTTTATTACAGGTAATACGCCATTTACAAATTTGACAATGGATTTAGAAGTGCCTTCTTATATGAAGGATGAGCCTGTTATTATTGGAGGGGAAGCTAAAAAAGAGACATATAAGGAATTTAAGAAGGAGATGGAAATGCTCAACAGGGCGTTTGCAGAGTGTATGATTGAAGGAGATGCATCTGGCAGGGTATTTACATTCCCAATACCTACATATAATATTACTAAGGATTTTGACTGGGATAACCCTGCATATGATGGTATATGGGAGATGACTGCAAAATATGGTATTCCTTATTTTTCTAATTTTATTAATTCTGATATGAAACCAGAAGATGCAAGGAGTATGTGTCCTTTAGGGGGGGATGAGAAAGTTTTGATTAAATCTTCACGAGGAAGAGGGTTGGAGTATGGGTGTATAAGGGATATTTACAAAAGCAAGTCTAAGAGTAATGATTATGATATTTTTGCAGATGGAAAATTTGTAAAAGGAAGATTTAATTCATTTAAAAATCAAAAAATGTTAAAAGTCGTATTAGCTAACAATCATGAGATAAGTATGTCTGAAGAACATCTGAATTTTGTTATTGACAAATTTAATGGAAATCAAAAAGTTTTGAAAGGAAAACAACTTAGTGAGGGGATGTACCTTCCTTATTCTTTAAAACAGTATAAAGGAGAGGGGGGTAATAAAGAATTAGGATTCTTTGTTGGTGCTTATGCAGGAGATGGAAGTTTTGATGGAGACACTTCTGTTATTTTCTCTTTAGAGAATCATTATAAAAAACAAACAATATCTAAACTACAAGATATAGCTAAGAAATATTTTGGGGCTAATAGTGTAATTAAAGAATATAATAATAGTAAACTAGTTAGTTTAAAGGTTCATTCTCGTGCTGCTGTAGGATTATGTAGAGATTTTGTTGAGGGTATAAAGAGGGAGAAACATTATAAAGCAAGACTATTTGACACGAGTATAGACTTTAGAGAAGGGGTATTAGATGGGCATTATGCTACAGATGGAGGTAACAGAAACAGGATATATACTTCTTCAAAAAGGATGGTCGAATCTTTAAATATGCTTGCAAGTACTTTAGGTACTACAACTTGCATATATGAGGATAAGAGAGATGGGAGATTAGGTAAGGAACCTAATTATGCTGTCCTCATCTATAAATTAAACAGAAAGAAGTATGGAAATATTTGGTTTAAGAAAAATAATAAATTATGGATGAAGGTTAAGAAAGTTTCTAAGGTAGGCAATAGAACTGCTTATTGTTTTGAGGTTAAGAATGATGAACCTTTATTTACTATTGGGACTACAGGAGTATTAACACATAACTGCAGATTGCGTTTAGATCAAAAGGAATTAAGGAAAAGAGGAGGTGGCTTATTTGGTGCTAATCCTCAGACTGGCTCAATTGGAGTAGTTACATTAGATATGCCAAGGATTGGATTTACAGCTAGTAATGAGGAGGAATTTTTTAATAAAGTAGGTGAATTAATGGAACTAGCTAAGGAGAGTTTAGAAATTAAGAGAAAGACAATAGAGAAGTTTACAGATATTGGATTATATCCATATTCTAGATTTTATTTAAGACAGGTTAAGGAGAGATTTGGTAATTATTGGCAGAATCATTTTTCCACTATTGGCTTGTTAGGTTTAAATGAGGCTATTATTAATTTTATGCCTGGAGAGAATATTGCTACTGAGAAAGGAAGGGCATTTGCTGTTAAGGTGTTGGATTTTATGAGGAGCAAGTTAGAGGAGTATCAAGAAGAGACAGGACATATTTATAATTTAGAAGCTACACCAGGTGAGGGAACAACATATAGGTTTGCAAGAATTGATAAAAAGAAATTTGGCAGAATTAAGGTTGCTAATGAACCTTTACAAGAGGGTAGGAAGCCATATTATACAAACTCAAGTCAGTTACCTGTTAATTATACAGATGATTTATTTGAAGCATTAGAATTACAAGATCCTCTACAAAAAAAATATACTGGTGGTTGTATAGAAAAAGGAAATAAAGTATTTACAGATAAGGGGGTATTAAAAATAGAGGATGTTGTAAGAGATTTTAAGAAATTAAAACCAATAAAAGCATTAAGTTATAATAAGAAAAAATCAATAGCTGAGTGGGATAAGATTACTGATGCTATGTCTATTGATGTTAAAAAACATAATAAGATAAGGATTAAAGGTGAGAAGAATTTAGATATAACCACTTCTGATTGGCATCCTTTTTTTGTTAAACAAAAAATCAAAATCAAATCTTCATGCCCTATATGTAAAAAGGAAGTTAAAAATGTTAAAGCATTCGCAAACCATCTAAGATTTAGTAAGAAATGTAGGGAGAATTACAATAAGCTTCCTGAATATGAAATTGTTGAAAAAAGAGCAGATGAGTTAAAAAAAGGAGATTATATTTTACAGAATTCATTTAATGTTTATCCTGACAAAAAATCTGATATTAGTGGGGATTTAATGTGGTTGATTGGCTTCTTTATTGGGGATGGATGTATATCTAAATTTATAGATAATAGGGGGGGGAGGAATAACGATAGATATCTATTGAGATTTTTTAGCAGTAGTAGAAAAGCATTAAATAATGTGAGGGATATACTTAATAAAAGATTTGGTTGTAATGTGAATGTTATTCAGAATGATAAGAGAAGCAAGGCATTATATGAGGTTGGGACTTCAAAGAAAAGCGCAGTGGATTTCTTTTTTAAATATGGTTTTGAATCAGGAGAAAAGGTTTATAATATTAATGTGCCTTATAATGTCAAGAAAAACCTTAATAAGAATAATGTTTTTTATTTCATTTCTGGTTTAATAGATAGTGATGCTCACATTGATAAAAGAGATGGTGTTTTGGAATATTATACAGTGTCTCCGAGTTTGGCTGATGATTTGCTTGAGATATTTACCAAAGCAGGACTAGTTTTAAACAAATCATTAAAAAAGGTAAAAAGAAAAAATGAAAAAAATATATTCAGGCTAAGGGTTTCAGCACAACAATTAACAAAGATTAGAGGGGAGTTAAAGATTAATATTAATAAATTAAATATTAAATCACATGAATCAAACAGGAAGAAAAGACATTTTCCTGTTGTTAGGGTTAAATCAGCTTCTAAGGTGAATGTAAGAGATAACAAATTCTATGATTTGACTACAGAAAAAAATCACAATTATCTTGCAGGAAAGGACTGTTTTGTTTTCATACATAACACTGTCTTTCATGGTTTTGTAGGAGAGAGATTAAATAAGGAGGGTGTTAAAGTGCTTGTGAAAAGGATAGCAGAAAATTTTGAATTACCTTATTTTACAATTACACCTACATTTTCTATATGTCCTATACATGGATATATACCTGGTGAGCATGAGTATTGTCCTAAATGTGATGCAGAAGCTCAGCAAGATGAGAAATATGAAGAGCTTGTTCAAAAAAATACACAAGGAGGTGAAAATGGATGAAAAAAAGAGGACTAAATGTGAAGTCTATAGCAGGGTTGTGGGTTATTTAAGACCTGTTGAACAATGGAATGATGGCAAGCAAGAGGAATTTGCTGATAGAAAGACCTTTTCTCCATAATTTTTTTATTTTTATTTTTTTATTTTACATATATTTAAAATGAAGATTAAACATATACATAGAACTACATTAATAGATTATCCTGGAAAGATAGCTTGTACTATTTTTTTATATGGATGTAATTTTAGATGTAGTTTCTGCCATAATCCTGAATTAGTTATAAGAGAAGAGGGCAAGGATATGCAAGAAGAAGAGATAATTAGTTTCTTGCAAGAGAGGAAGAAGTATTTAGATGGTATTTGTATTACTGGTGGAGAGCCATTATTAACATTAGAAGAAGATTTTTTAAGAAAGGTAAAGGCATTAGGTTATTTAATCAAATTAGATACAAATGGTTCATTTCCTGATAAGCTTGAAGATTTTATTAATAAGCAATTGATAGATTTTATATCTATGGATGTTAAATCTTGTAAAGAGAAATATGGGCAGGTAGCTGGCAAGGATGTAGATGTAGATAAGATAGAGAAGAGCATGCAGATAATAATTAATTCTGGTTTAGATTATGAATTTAGAAGCACAATAGTAGAGAG
>JBNGDY010000052.1:0-4841 GCA_049975665.1 Candidatus Nanoarchaeia archaeon
GTTGAGAGAAAGTTAATTCTCTCTTTGATGATTATAGGAATTCACCAAAGCCTTACTATCTAAAAATGCTCACTTTCTAATTCAAACTCTTCCCCAACCCTGCCTAATTCCATATTCCCCTTGCCTGCCTCTTTTTCCATATTATCAACAATTGCTTTAGCCATCTTCTCACCCCATACCTTATACATACATGTCTGGCAGATATCTACTACACTATTCTCTTCTAATTCAGAACCACAATAAATACATTTCTTTACCAATTTATCAATCTCTTTTTATCTTTATTTTCTTGGTTAATAGGGTTTTTAAATTTATATATTCTTATGTATAAGTAATATTAATCATATAACACAACTATAAAATAAATACAAATATTTAAAAGTGAAAATCACTTATAAGAGATATGAAAAAAGAGTTAATATTATTTATATTTATTCTGTTATTAGCAAGTATCTCAGCTGAAGAATGCTTATTAGAAGCAACACTAGTTAATCAAGATCCATACCCTGCCCAACCAGGAGAGTATGTCGAGCTTGTATTCCAACTATCTGGAGTAGATAATTCTGATTGTCAGGGAGCGATATTTGAATTAGAAGAAGCCTATCCATTTGAGATAGGTAAAAACCAGCAAGCTAAAAGAGAATTACCAGCATCAACATATATAAGAGATTATAAAACATCATGGATGATACCTTATGATTTAATTGTGGATAAAGATGTGGTAGCAAAGGAATATCAATTAGATGTGAGATATGCTTCTGGTAAATCAGCATCAACATACATTAAAAAAACATTCAACATTTCAGTAGATGATGCAAGAGTAGATTTTGAGGTTTCTATAGATGATTATTCACAACAGGAAGTAACCTTCCAAATATTAAATATTGAAGATAGTGATGCAGAAGCAGTTACAATAGAAATTCCTCAACAAGAGAATATAATTATCAAAGGTGCAAGAAGGAATATTATAGGAGATTTAGATTCAAATGAATATACAACAGGTGATTTTCAGGCAATAGCTCAAGAAGGTTACATTAATTTAATAATAAGATATACAGATGAAATTGGAGTAAGAAGGCAAGTAGAAAAGCAAGTGTATTTTAATTCAGATGATTTTAAACAAGAAGAACAAGGAATTAATTGGTTATTATGGATTATTCTTATATTGGTTGTGGTAGGAGGATTTTGGTTCTGGAGGAAAAAGAAAAAGAAATAATTATTCATATCTTAATGCATCTACAGGATCAATTCTAGATGCTCTATAAGCTGGTAATAAACCAGATATTGCACCTGTTAATGTAGCAAATATCAAACACCCTATAAATAAGTATGGGGAAAATACAGGTGAGAGAAAACCCCACCCTAACATAGCAAGTATCTCCCCACCTATAAAACTTAATACAAAACCTAATCCTATACCTATTAATCCACCAACAAATCCAAGAAATGCAGATTCAAATAAGAATAATTTTAAGATATCAGCATTTCTCGCACCTACTGATTTAATAATACCAATCTCTCTAAACCTTTCTAAAACAGAAGTAATCATTGTATTAGATGTATTTATAGCTGACACAATAACAGAGATTAGAGCAATTAAAATAACAAAACCAATAACAATATCTAATGCACTTGTATAGGATTCTATTAATTCATCAAAAGATTGCACAAAAAAATCCTCTTTACCCTCTTCTTGATCTCTTTCTTTTCTTAAATTCTTCTCTATATCTTCTACAGCCCTCTCCACATCATCTACTTCAGCAACAATCCATGCATATGAATTATTACCAGGATATAACTCCTCAAAATAGCTCTCAGTCACATAAATATTAGCATCATCCTGAGGATTACCTACTCCTTCAAAAAAACCAATCACTCTTGCTTCCTGATCTTGTATATCTATAACATCATTTATTTTTAATGCTCTGGAAAATATTTTATCATCTAGTAAATAATTATATCCTAATACTACCTTACTCTTATCTCCTGATCTTAATCCCCTCCCCTTAATAATATCAATCCCAAACACCTCTTCTACCAGCTTATTTTCTGGATTATATGCAGTTAAGAATACAAACCTCTTCTCATCTTTTCTACTAACTTCTGCAACTTTAAAATAAATACCTTGAGCTGTTTTAACATCTCTGGAATGTTCAACAGCATTTAAATCATCTTTTGTTAATTGAAACGAATCATCTAATCCTGGTGCAGACATGCCCTTTGCCTGAATTATCACCTTGTTTGCAGAACTCTCTCCTGTTAGCTCACCTATGTAAGTATATAAACCCATTCCAAAACTTACAAATATAAAAATCGTAGCTATACCAATAAATATTGACAAGATTGTGAGAAAGCTACGGGTCTTACTATGTTTGAGATTCTTTAATGAATATCTTATCATTTCTTTACTTATCATTTTCTTAATGCCTCAACAGGATCTTGTTTAGCAGCATTTAATGCAGGAATAATCCCAGATATAGAACCTACAATAAAACTTCCTATAAGTGCAAACAAGATTAATAATACATCTATACTTGGAACAGTATCAGCACCTATTAAACTATTAATAGCTAATGTACCCCCTATACCAATACCAGCACCAACTAATACACCTAATAATCCACCTACAAACCCTAATAAACCAGCTTCAAATAGAAATTGAAAGAAGATATCAGCATTTCTCGCACCTACTGATTTCATAATCCCTATATCTCTTGTTCTTTCTAAAACAGAGGTTGTCATTGTATTAATAATTCCCACAGCACCCACTATTATTGATATAGATGCAATAATTACAATAAATGCTTGTATACCTGACAAGATTTGATTAACCTGTTCTAATGTTGCTTCTGGTGTACTAACTTCAAAATCTTCCTGCCCTTCTTTAACATTCCTTCTTTCTCTTAGCAATTTTTCTATTTCCTCAGCTACTTTATCAATCTCATCTTTATCAATAACCTTAACAAGAATAACATCTACTTCATCACCATATCCTGTCAATGACTCTAATACATTATCATTCATAGCAATAGCATTATCTAAAATAAAACTACCTTTTCTTTCTAATATCCCAACTACTTTAAAATTCTTATCTTCTATTTTTATATTATCTCCTGGACTTATCTTTTTCTCAAATACATTATCTTTTTCACCAAAATTATTGCCTAATAATACCTTATTATTATCTCCATCATTTAGTAATCTGCCAGATGATACCTCAATATGCTGCATATCATACGCTTCTTTTCTTGCTTTCCCATCTGGTATAGAAAAAGCAAAACCAATATGGAGTTTGTTATTAAATTCTGTTCTTACTGTTTCTACATTTCTTGCAATAGCTATTTCTACTCCAGCTATTTTATCAATAGCTTCTACATCATCCTTAGTTAATGGATTAACAACTCCTCCAGGAGGACCAAAACCTGTTATCCCTCCTGCTTGTATGCTTATTACTTCTATTGATGTGCCAAACTGGGAATTAACAGCCACTTTCAGACCATTACCTAAGCTAATTAAGGAAACAACAGCAGCAATACCAATGAAGATGCCTAATAAGGTTAACCATGATCTTAACCCTCTATGCCTGAGATTTTTAAATCCCAGAATAAAATAATCTGTTTTCATTTTCTTTTCTTACTAACTTTCTTTATCCTACCATCAACTAGATAATAGATCTTTTTAGCATGTTTTTTTGCTAACTCTTCTTCATGTGTTACCATGATAATAGTTTTACCTTGTTTATGCAGTTTTTCAAGAAAAGTCATTACTGTCTCTCCTGTTTTTGTATCTAGATTACCAGTAGGCTCATCTGCTAATACTACTTCAGGATCATTAGCTAATGCTCTTGCTATTGCTACTCTTTGTTGCTGCCCTCCAGATAATTGATTAGGATAATGATCCATTCTATCTTCTAATTGAACCATTTTTAATAATTCCTTTGCTCTCTTTTCTCTTTCCTGCCTGTTTTTAGATTGAAAAAGCATAGGTAGCATAACATTTTCCTTAGCAGTTAGATTTTGAATAAGATTAAATTGCTGGAATATAAACCCAATCTTCTTGCCTCTTATCTGCGCTAAATCACTCTCTGATAAATCTGCTATATTTTTGCTATCTAAAAAGATTTTGCCTTTAGTTGGTGTATCTAAACTACCTATTAGGTTCATACTAGTTGATTTTCCAGAACCAGAAGGACCCATAACAGCAACAAAATCCCCTTCTTCTATAGACACATCTAAATCACAAACAGCTTCTACCTTAACCTCCCCCATATCATATGTCTTACAGACATTTTCAAGCTTAATAATCTCCCTCTTTTTACCCATATTTAGATTAATGACAAAAACTTTATAAAGCTATTCTAATCAAGAAGAATATGATTGTTCCAATTAGATGCTTTTCTTGTGGAAAGCCAATTGCACATTTATATAGAAAGTTTAGAGAGCGAGTAGATGCAGGTGAGCCTGTTAAGCAAGTATTAGATGAGCTTGGTTTAGATAGATATTGCTGCAGAGCAGCATTAATTGGACAGACAGATACCTTACAATTGATTAATAAGTTTAAGAAGTTTTAAATATCCTTTTTCTATATTTATTTATGGCTCTTACTGAGAAAATAAGGTAACAATACAAAGCTATAAATGGCATAGCTATAATAACAGCAGACCCTCATCATTCTTCTTGTGGGCGAGATTACTACAATAACCATCCACCAATCGATTATGACAAAGAGAATTTAAGATTGCTAGACAAGTTGGTTAACAGATAAAAATTAAGTAAGACAGCTTTATACTTCCCCATTTTGTAACAGTACTCGTATAAACACAATAAGCTTAACTTCTGGGT
>JBNGDY010000053.1:0-4679 GCA_049975665.1 Candidatus Nanoarchaeia archaeon
GATATAAGTATAACTCTAATCAAGACAATAAATTATATCTCTAAAATTATTAGTATGTAAAATAATATTTATTGTTTTATTTAATTCAGATGGTTTAGTTATATGAGAATCTACTCTTTTTGTTTAATTTATTATTTATATTTCTTCTGGATAATAAGATTAATTCTTAATAAGTTATAATATACCTTTCTTAATAGTATTATCTTCTTTTAATTAGCTATTTTTAGGATTGGGTAGATAATTTATGTTAGCAGGGCTTGTAAGGTGCAGAAATAGAGTATGAACAGGTTTCTCCTGTGTGCATGGTTGTTGAGAATGTGTTTGTTTGTCTTGGTTCTATATATTCTTCTATTTCTTCTTGTCTATCAGATATGGAGAATGTTACCTTAAATATGCCTCCATATTCTTTATCTAGATTTTCCACTTTTATCTTGCATAAATCACTTTCTCTAGTATCTATTCTTGTTGTTGCATATGGTAATTTTATATAGCAGGAAGAGGTTAAATTAGTATTGGTTGAAGATGTTTCTGTAGCTCTTTTTGTTTTATCATCAGTATTCTGAGTAGTTGTATTGGGTTCTTCTCCATTTTGATTAGGATGTTTTGAAGCAATATGCCTACCATTAAAAGAGAATTTATTTTGTATATCTTCTTGACTTATAAATAAGAAAATAACTTCTAAAAAGATTAAACCCAGAATAATAAATAAGATAATTAATTTTCTCATTTTTTATGATGTCTGATAATCCTGATTACTAATGGTATGGCAATAATTAAGAATACTATAATTATGGCACCTATATAAGATGCATTACTTAATCCTAATCCTGCAAAACCTGTTACTTTGCTATTATATAAGAAGAATTCTTCTGTTAATATGCTACCATCTTCTTTTTTAATACTTATTTTTAACATACCCTCACTAGCATCAGAGATATCAAAGTCTTCTTTATTTATTGTGAATGCCTTGCCTGAGGAGATTTGTTTTTCTTGTTTAGTTATTGTATTATTATTTGCATCAATAATTTCAAATATTAAAGAGGTTTGTTTGTTGCTTTTTATAGAATAATTTATTGTTAATTGATTATCTTTAACATCAATTTTATTAATGTTAATTTCAATTTCTGGTTCTATTATCATAAGATTTAATGGTATTGTTTTATTTTCCTCATTACATTTTATTGTTATTGAAGAGTTTGTTTGTTCTATATCTTTAGGTAGATTTATATCCACAATATAATCAATTATTTCCCCTGCTGCAATATTTTCTTGTTGAGAGCAGGTAATCCATTCTTTGTTAGCTATTAATTGGCATTTATTTAATGTTTTAAAACCAGTATTTTCTACTGATACTTGTATGGTTTTTTTATTACCTGACATAATTATAATATCTCCTATCTCTTTAATTTCTATATGGTTTGCTATTCCACCCCCTCCACCTGATGAACCCCCTCCACTCCCTCCTGATGAACTGCCAGTATTACTTGAGGGAGTACTAGATGTGTCTACTGAAAATGTAGTATTGCTATTAGATAGATGTGATGCTGAGTCATTTATCCAGAATTCTAAGAAGTAAGAACCATCTGTGCTTACATCAAATGTTGTGTTTTGACAAGGAATAGTTGTATTGGATTTAACTATACCTCCTGTCTGCCAGTTTATTGAATACCAGCATGTATCTGGATTTGCTTCTTGTAGAGTGAATTTTAAAGGTATGTTTGTTCTAGATGATTTACTACCTGTTGGTTCTGTTAATGTGATTACTGGAGATATCGTATCAATATAGAATGTTTGATTACCATTAGATGCTGAATTACCTTGTGTATCATTACATTGAATATTCCATTGATATAAGCCATCTTGTATTGTTTGTGTAAAATTATTTTCTTGTCCTGATATAGCTTGTTGAGATTGTTGTTTCTCCCAATTGCCAGAGAAATTACCCCATAGTTCACAAGAAGCGAGATCAATATCTTCTGGTGTATATATAAATACAACATTTTGAGATGAAAGATATGTATTAATTGGTGATTCTAGGGTGATGGTAGGTGCACCTATTTGTATAGAGAAGCTTGCATGGTCTTGCACAAGTTCGCCATGGGTATCATTTGAATATATTGTTAGTGTGTATGTGCCATCTCCTTGTACATTGAAGGTTGTGTTTTGACATTCGGGCAGGGTTATATTCTCTTCTCCAAGATTATACCAGCATGTATCTAAATTATTGTCATTATCTGCTACTGAATAATTTAGTGGTAAAGATTCATTATATCCATATGTAGCCCCATCTTGTGGTTTTATTAAGCTTAGAGAGGGAGCAGTATTTAGTATTGTGTAATCAATATCTACTGATGTTAATAATGGAGAGATACTTTGTTCAGTTTCAAAATCTGCTTTATATTGAAAATATCTGTTATTAGGTAGGGAAAGTTCCATAGGTGAGTTTGTTCCAGATTGTTGCCAGGATTCTCCTGAGCAAGATGCATCATCACAACTTCTTGCAGAGAGATTTAGTTTTAATGCACCTTTCTTATATACTTCTTGTATTTCTTGTGGTGATAGGGAGCGATTCCATAAAGCTAATTCATCTATATGTCCTTTGAAATAATAATCATTAAGTACATTTATCTTTCCTATGTATAATTTATTTGTGTATAATGCACTACCGCCTGATAATTCATCGCCCAGGGATACTTCTTGTCCATCTATGTAAATCTCAGGTTCTCCATTATATTTTGCTAATATGTGATGCCATTCACCATCTGCTACATCTATTGATGAGAGTTTGTAAGATATCCCATTGTACATCATACCAGGATATCCATTATTTGTAAGCCATAATACCTCTCTTTCATTAGTTGAATCCTCTGTTAGTTCAAAAATCCCTTGTGTTGCTTTTTCAGAGGTTTTTATCCATGTAGAAATTGTATAATTATTCAGATTGATGTTATGGTCTTTAGTAAATATATCTCCATCACCATCAAATTCAATAGAGTAATTTAATTTTCCTTGTTGTTGGAATAAAGGATTGCCTCCTGCTTCTAAATCATTTTCTTGTCCTGATGTATCTTCTATGCTGTTTTTCCAAGAATCTTCATTCATATGCCAGACTGAAACCAATCCTTCTTCATTTCCTGTATGTTCATAACCATTGCCTTCATTATACAGATTTGAAACTTCAGCTTCTGATAAAACCTTGTTATAGATTGCTAATTCATCTATTGAACCATCTAAATAATGTAAGCTACCTCTGTCTCCTATAATAAGGTTATTTGATGAGCTGCCAATTTGTTTACTTAAGGTGTTATGTGTGTCTAATTGTCCATTAATATAGAGTTTAACTTGTTTTGCATCACTTTTATTATATGTTGCTGTAACATGGACCCATTCACCTATAGGGATTTCAGCAGAAGTAGCTACAGCATCATAATCATTAGATGTCATAGCTAAAAATCCTAATTTAGCATTATTTGCAACATAAAACCAATAACCATTTTGATTATCTCCTGACCTATCTGCTATAGAGTGGTGATAGCCATGTGCTGGTTTTTTTGTATCTAGGTTAATCCATGCAGAGATTGTTATTGTTTCTTGTAGATTTAAATTGTTATTATTGCCTGCATTTATTCTATCTCCTGCACCATCAAAATCACCTGCATTATTTAATTTTCCTGTTATAATATGTGCATCATCACTTGGAGACCCATCATTATTATCAGCTGAATCTTCAACAGGTGTATCAGATAAGGCAACATCATTCATATGTAGCAATAAGATATTATCTTCCATTAAATTAGTTGCTTGATTATTGGTTAGTTCTTCTTTTGCATATTCATTTTGCCAGGCCAGATTATTCCATGTAGCCCCTGCTGATGAGCCACAATCTATTATTTCTGAGATGTAAGTACCTGTTAAATTATTGTCAGCAAGAATAATACCTGTGCCATTATATTCAGTATTTTGATATGAGCCGTTAGCAAAATCATTGCCTGTATGTGTGATAATAGCCATACCTGTTATAGATGGCTTATAGAAATAGATTATTGTGAAAAATCCTGACAGGATGATGAAGCCGAATATAAATGTTATTAACTCTTTTTTTATCATATGAATTTTAGGGATATATTGTTTTTAAATATTATTGCTTTTTATTGTAGATGGTTGTTTGCCTTGGTTTTAAGATTATTATTTATAGGTTGTGAGGATATATTAGGATTATCAAATAGATAATTGCTTTTTAATATTATATCTCATTTTCCTCTTAATTTTAAAAATTTTGTGATTATAGATTTCTCCTTATTTTATTCTTAAAATAATAGGGATTTGGGCAGTTTATTAGTCATATTAATCTTGTCTGCTTATATGTGAGAAAGGTTTAAATATATTCAATCTTTTCTTATAATATGGATATGAAAAGAGTTTGTTTATTATTGATATTGCTATTACCAGTTATATCAGCAGCAAGTTATAGTTTAGATATTAATTTTAATAAGCAGGAATATGCTATTGGTGAGAATATTACTTATGAGGTGATTTTATTTGAAAATGGACAAGTATTGGATGAGATGGTTAATGTAACCTTTTCAGATTATTTAGAGAAGAAGGTTATTGAAATGGATGTGATGGCTAATGAAAAGCATGATTTCTTAGTTGAAGATGATTTTTTAAGTGGTTATTGG
>JBNGDY010000054.1:0-4631 GCA_049975665.1 Candidatus Nanoarchaeia archaeon
ATAAAAACTCGCATAACCCACTACTCTATCTTTATCACCTGTGATGTCGCCTGAATTCCTATACTCTATTAATACTGGTTTAGAATTGAGTTTCTGGCAGAGATAGAAGAGAATAAGTAGGGGATATTTTCCACAAGCATCTATTTTATGCCAATTAGTAAAATCTAAATTTTCTATAATATTTATAGATTTCTTATCTTGGTGCCTAGCTTGTTCATAAGGCAAGAAGTGGCTTAAATCTGTTGAGAATATAAATAAATGATAATGTTTTAAGAGATAATCAGCTAATTGTTTTGCTTCATTATTATCAATCTCTCCGATTACTAATGGTAATACTGCTTTAAAACCTAATTTTTGTAAGAATGGTATTTGATTACCTATAGCATGTTCTATCTCTCCTTTTGGTAAATAACCAAATCTATCATCTCTAATTATCTTAATACTGCCTAATGGTGTTTCTAAACTATCTTGATGTATGGTTTTGATGCCTTGAAATCCTATATAATGTGAGGGCCCAATAACTACTGCCTTATCTTGTTTTGGAAGTAAAGAAAAAGCTTTACCAGCTATACTTCCTGAAAATGCATATCCAGCATGTGGCACAATTAAGCCATGCACATCCTGCTTCTCTTTACCCTTAGATAAATAATTATCTAAATCTTTCTGCAACCTCTCCTTATCTTGTGGATACCACTCTGGCATAAAATATTAAAGAAGAACTTACTTATTAATGTTATGAAGGAAGCTAAGTTATATAAGAAAGAAGGCAGGAAGATAAGATGTTTAGCTTGTGCACAAAAATGTTTAATTAATAACAATCAAACAGGTATATGTGGTGTTAGAAAGCATATTAATGGGAAGCTTTACCTACTTGTTTATGGGAAGATTATATCAGCTAATATAGATCCTATTGAAAAGAAGCCACTCTATCACTTCCTGCCTGGTAGTTATGCATATTCTATTGGTACAGTAGGATGTAATTTTCATTGTGATTTTTGTCAGAATTATGATATATCTCAATTTAAAGAGTTTTTTCCTGATGCTATAGAAAAGATGAGTAAGCAGGTAGAAGCAGAGGAGATTGTTAAGCAGGCATTATCATCTGATTGTAAGTCAATAGCATATACATATACAGAACCAGTTATATCGGCTGAATTTGTATATGATGTTGCTAAGCTGGCAAAAGATAAGGGATTGAAGAATATATTAGTAACAAATGGTTATCTTAGTAAGGAGAGTTTTGATTATCTTTGTCAAGTAATTGATGCTATGAATATTGATTTAAAGAGTTTTTCAGATGAATTTTATAAAAACATATGTAAGGCAAGTAAGGGTAAGCAACCTGTTTTAGATACTATAAAGAGAGCTTATGAAGCAGGTATACATATTGAGATAACTACATTAATAATCCCAGATGAGAATGATTCTAAACAAGTATTAAGAGAGATAGCAGAATTTATAGCTTCTATAGATAAGGAGATACCATGGCATATCTCTAGATTCTTCCCTGCATATAAGATGACAGGCAAGCAATTAACAAGTATAGAAAAATTAGAAGAAGCTAAGCTTATAGGAGAAAAAGCAGGTTTAAAAAATCTTTATATTGGTAATGTATGATGGAATTGCAAGAAATAGCTAGAAACACGATTAAGGCAAAGCTAGAAGGTAAGGGATATGAAGTGCCAGAAAAAATCAAGCATAGGTTAGCAGATAAGAGAGCATGTTTTGTCACATTAAAAAAGCATGGACAATTAAGAGGTTGTGTTGGTAGTTTACAGGCAAGGCAGGCCTTATGGAAAGATATACAAGAAAATGCTATTAATGCTGCTTTTCATGATTTTAGATTTCCTGCTTTGCACAAACATGAATTAGATAATTTGGAAATAGAAATATCTGTATTAAGCAAGCCTGAAAAGCTTGGAATTGGTAAGCAAGTTTATGATAAAATAACAAAGGATGTGGGAGTAATATTAAAACACCCTGATGGTGAGGCTACCTTCTTGCCACAAGTATGGGAGCAATTACCTGATAAAAGGCAGTTCTTGCAAACATTAAGTAGAAAAGCAGGATTGCAAGCTGATGCTTGGCAAGAAGCTGAGATCTGGGTTTATAAGGTTGAGAAATATTAAAAATTTAAATAATAAAATGGAAGAGAAATCAATATTTACAGAGGTTTTAGATTTTCTTATAACCCTCCAGTCTTTTGATTACCCATTAACAGAGATTGCTAAGAATTCAGGTGTTTCATACTCTACATTACAAACATTTTGGCATTGATTGATAATAATCTTGTTATAAAAACAAGAAAGATTGAAAAATCAGATTTATATAAATTAAATAAAGAAAATCCTGCTGTAAAACAATTAATCACATTAGATTGGGACTTACTAAAGGTAGTTCAATCTAACAGAGGCACAAACATATACTCATCCTCTGTGTTATGCTTTCTTATCCCATCTTTCTGCATATCTAATATTAATAATGGGCCAGATGTGCGAGGACATACCAGCCTTCCTCCCTCTCTCAGATTAGATTGTGCAAATTGCTCTATTGCTTTTTGTTGAGAAGGGGATATTCCAGCTGTGAAAATGATTCTGTCAAATTTCTTCTTAACCTTTCTAAAGTCTTTAACTGCTATTTGAATATTATCCATGCCTAACTTATTAATATTCTGTCTAGCTTTCTCAGCTAGTTTTTCAGATTGTTCTAGTGAGAGAATTTTGCCTGGTTTAATTAAATGAGCTATTAATGCTGCATTCCATCCAGAACCTGTACCTATTTCTAACACTTCTTGTTCTTTATGCAAATCAAGTAATTGCAGCATTCTTGCAACTGTTGATGGTTGACTTATTGTTTGTCCTTCTCCTATTGGTAATGCTGTATCTAAATAAGGTTGTTGACTGGTAAAATAAGCTCTATCTATTTTATCCATAGCCTGTATTATCTTTTCTTTTGGTTGAGAAAAATGATTTAAGTATGATTTTACACTCTCCAACATCTCTTGTTTATTCATATTAATAAGAAATAAGCAAGATTAATAAGTCTTAGCTAATGTTTTCTCTAGATACTCATTTTCTTCATCAGATAGTCTGATTTTTTTCCTAATTTCCTGCTGGCTTAATAATTCTCTGAATAAGAGCCAGTCTTTCATAGCTTGTTTAGTAGAGATATGGCAGTATTTTGCTAATTTATAACAAATAGATTTCTTTTTCATTGTTCTTTGTTTTTGTAGCCAAATCTGTAATATTCTTGTTGGTTTCTTATATTTTGTGAAATTAGATTTTGGTTTCTTCTTAGCTGATGCTATGCCTGCTGATAATAAAAAATTTTCATATACTAGAAATCTCCAGTGTTGTTGTCTATATATTCTGCCTCTAAATACATCTGCTTTTGATAGTGCATCAAATGCTTTAGCAAGTTCTTCTCCTTGATATTCTAAAGGGATATTTTCTTCTATCCATAAGAAGATTTGGTCAATAGGCATATTGACATCATCAAAATTCCTTATCATTTTATTATCTATATTATTATTCTTAAATGTGTATTGTAATGCTTCAAATATGCTTCTTTCTCTGCTTCTTTCATCTCTACTTACTGAGCCTGTTTCAGCTAGGTTTTGTAAATCATGTATAGCTGCTCGTGCATCTCCTCTGGAATTTATAGCTATTTGTTTTAAATCATCTTCTTTTAATTGGACAGATTCTTGGATAGCTATATCTTTTAATATGGCCAGAATGTCATTATATTTTAATTCTTTTAATTCTACTACTTCTGCTTTTCTTCTTAATTGGTTGAATTTCTTGTCCCAGATATCATTCGCTGTTATTATAATGGGAAATGCTGTTTCATCTATTAGTCTTATTAATTCTGGTAAGCCCCCTCTGTCTTCTCTTGAGATGCCATCTACTTCATCTACTAGTATGACTTTGCTGTCATTAAATAAGCTTCTTTGCTGTGAAGCTGGACCAATAATCTCTTTTATCTTATCTTTATTTCTTAAATCAGATGCATTTAATTCTAGTATTTCTGCATCTTGTTCTGCTGCAATTGCATATGCTGTTGTTGTTTTTCCAGAACCAGCTGGGCCATGTAAAGCAATTGCTCTTTTTTTTGGAAATTGATTTAGAAATTGCCTGACCTGATAGACAGCTTTTTCCTGTCCTTTAATCTCAGCTAAGCTTGCTGCTTTATGTTTTACTACCCATGGTATTTTTGTTTTCATCATTTTAAATTATCTGCTAAATCTTCTAAAGTATTTTTTGGGACACCTAATTTATCTTTCATCCTTAAGCTAATAACTGTATTTGCTAGAATATCTATTTTATTTAAACCTATATCTTGTCTTAATTGCTTATCTTCTTCATAAAGTCTTTTTAACCATTCCTCTACTCTCATATCAGGAATCTTTTCAGCATCAATCCTCTCATTATTATCTCTGAGATATTGAACTAATTCTTTTACAGAAAGCTCTCCAAATGAATTGCCTCTGCACATCCAATGTGAGCAAACCACATAAAGTCCTCTTAAATTAGCAGGATATCTTATTCTTGGGGCACTACCTCCATCATTTTCAAATGTCTCCTCATCTGAAGAAGGATCCCAAAACCTAGTAAAATCATAATGTGTAACCT
>JBNGDY010000055.1:0-4535 GCA_049975665.1 Candidatus Nanoarchaeia archaeon
GGACTATTAATTATAAATGTAAGGGCATATTCATAGCAGGAGGTGCTGGTATTACACCATTTATAGCTATATTAAGACATTTAAAAAAACAAGGTAAATTAGAGGGTAATAAGCTGCTCTTCTCAAATAAAAAACAAGGAGACATTATATTAGAGAAGGAATTTAAAAACATGCTTGGTAAGCATGCTATATTTACATTAACAGATAAACAAGAAAGGGGTTATGAATCTGGCAGAATAGATAAATCCTTCCTAAAAAAGCATATAGATGACTTTTCTCAGCACTTCTATATTTGCGGTCCTGTTGCTATGGTTAAGGATGTTGGAGATGCATTGAAAGAGTTGGGTGCAAATCCAGAATCAATAACAATAGAAAAATAAATATAAAACTTAAATAATCTTTTCTATATATAGATATGATAAAAAGGATAAAAACAGAGGATGGTAAGGAAGGTGTTAGGCAGTTATTAAAACAATTAGGGGGTATGCAAGAATATATCTCTCCTAATGATAATGTTTTAATAAAACCCTCATTTAATAGTGCTGATGATTTCCCAGCTACTACTTCTCTTGCTGTTTTAGAAGAAACTATTAAACAGGTTAAGAAGATAACTAATAATGTTGTGGTGGGTGAAAGTTCTGGGGTGTTATATAAGCCAGCTTCAAAAGTATTTTCTCAGCTAGGTGTAGATAAGTTATGTAGGAAGCTAAATGTGGAATTAATTAATTTTGATAAACATGATTGGGTTGTAAAGAAAAATGAAAAAGCTAAATATCTGAAAGAGGTTGAAATTACATCTGTTATTGATAATTATGATAAAATCATCTTTTTACCAACATTAAGAACTCATAGAGGAGCTGGATTTACTCTCTCCTTGAAAATTGGCATGGGTTTTTTGAGAACATCTTTTAGAACAACAAAAATGCACTCTTGCAAATTAAAAGAGAAAATAGCTGATATGAATCTTTATTTTAAACCAGATTTAATAATATTAGATGCACGAAAGGCATTTATAACAGATGGGCCTGAAAGGGGGAAGCTAGTTTGCCCAGGAGAAATGTTAGCATCAACTAACAGGTTAGAGTTAGATAAGGCTGGATTGAAGTTGTTGAAGGAGAATGGTGCTAATATATCCCTTAATAATGAAGTAATCACTTCTGCTGAATCTCTTGATATAGCATAAATTTATATATTAAATTCATTAATTTATAGTAATGGCTAAGATAAAAGCAAGATTAGTAGGTAAGCAAGTAAGCACTAATGCTAAACAAGCTATGGAATTATTCTCAACTAGCAGGTTTGGAGAAAAATCAGGTGAAAAAATTCTTTATTCCCTGCCTGAAACACTCTACCTATTAGAATCAGGCAAGTTAGATTTGTATGATTATAGGGATAAGAAGATGAGTAAGAAGAAGGTTGAGGAGAGGTTTGAGAAGATGGATAAAAGATTTAGAATAAAATATGCTGTTTTTTATGATTTAAGAAAAAGAGGTTATTTAGTTAAAACTGCTTTAAAGTTTGGTGCTGAATTTCGTGTTTATGATAAGGAGAAGGAAATAGGTAAACATCATGCTAGATGGATTCTCTATCCTGTATCTGAAACTGAGCAAATAACATGGCAGGATTTCTCTGCTAAGAATAGAGTAGCTCATTCTACTAATAAGAAGTTATTAATAGGTGTTGTAGATGAGGAAGGGGATGTTTCTTATTATGAGGTTGGTTGGAAAAAGCCATAATCTTTAAAATCTCTTTATTCTTGGAGAAGTTATGATAAATGTTGAAGATGTTAAAAATAAGATAAGGAATGTGTTAAAAGAGAGGGGACCGAGTTTGCCTATACATCTTGCCAGAAGTGTGGAATTGTCACCTGTATTTACCTCTGCTATCTTGTCTGAAATGATGGATGATAGGAGTATAAAAACAAGTAGTTTAAAAATTGGTAGTTCTCCTCTTTATTTATTGCAAGGACAGGAACAACAATTAGAAAATTTTTCTGATAATCTTTCTGGTGTGGAAAAAGATGCATTTATGAAACTTAGGGATAAAAAGGTGTTAAAAGATGCATCCCAACCAGCCCCATTAAGAGCTGCATTAAGGGGTTTGAAAGATTTTGCAATTCCATTTAAACATCAAGAAGCATTATACTGGAGGTATGCGTTCACATCTGAAGAAGAAATTAAAATGCTTTTAGATAATAGTCAAAAACAAGAAGGCAATCAAGAACAGCGACATGCTAAAGAGGCAGAAGTTGAGAAAGAGCAGGAACAAATCCAAAAAGAGAGTCATGAAGATAAAAATCTTATTCAGGTAGCAAAAAAACCAAAAAAACAAGGCAAACAAACAAATTCTCAATTTTTAGAAGAAATAAGAGATTATTTATTGGGCAGAGATATTGAATTATTAGAAGAGATTGAGGTGAGTAGCAAACAAGTTGTGGGCAAGGTAAGAATAAACTCTGATTTAGGCAAAATTACCTTGCTAATGACTGCTAAAGATAAAAAGAAACCTAATATTGGTGATTTAAGGACTGCATGCCATAAAGCACAAGAGTATAAGATGCCTTGTTATTTTTTATCAAGAGGAGAACCTTCTAAAAATGCATATGAATTTGTAAATGATAATAAGAATTTGCTGAAATTAGATGTCTTGCCTTGAAAACAATAATCTTTAAAAACCTATCTGGATGAGTAAATATATTCTAAAATGGGAAGAATCAAGTCTACATTAATAAAGAGAACAGCAAGAAAACTTGTAGATGGTTCTCCAGAATCATTTAATGAAGATTTTCAGCATAATAAGGAAATATTAGGTAATAATATGCCAAGCAAGAGAATGAGAAATATGATTGCTGGATATATAACACGAATTAAGAGAAATACAAAAACCATACTCAACAACGAATAACTAAATTGACAGGAGTTTAAATGGCAGAAGAACAAGAACAACAAGAAAACAAGAATGAAGAAGGAAAACAAGATGATAACACTGTTTTCGTCGGTGGAAAGCCTTTTATGAATTATGTGACTGGGGTTGTAATGCAATTTACAACAAAGCAGTCAAAAGAAGTAGTGATAAGGGCAAGAGGAAAGTTTATCTCAAAGGCTGTAGATGTTGCAGAAGTTGCTAGAAAGAGATTTCTAAAAGAGCAGAACATCTCTGTGAAAGGTATTGAGATAAACAGTGAAGAATTTGAAAACAAGGAAGGTAGAAAAGTTAATGTGTCTACAATAGATATCACATTAGCTGCACAATAATTTCAATTCTTCTTTTTATTTTTCTTTTTTGATTTTTTATTTTTTAATATCTTGTCCACTTTCTTTTCTAAATTGTCAATCTTTTCTTCAACTCTTATTAACCTCTTTCTATCTTTCCATCTTAGTATGCCTCTTATGATCATATAGATGATATATAGTATAAAAGCTACACCTAATGCCTTAAGCAAATTAGTGATAAATGTTAATTGTTCTGATATAAATACAGGCAGGGCATTAATCACCTCATTACTGATATTTGTCATATGTTTATATAGAAAGAGTATTTTTATTTCTTGCTATTCATTAGATTTTTAAATTATCTCTTGCTTTGTAGATAGGGCTCTGTAGCTCAGCGGTAGAGCGCTGCTCTCATGAGGCAGAAGTCGAGGGTTCAACTCCCTCCAGAGCCATATGGAGTGTAAAAAAGAAGAAAACAAAGAGAGATGTAATTGTACATATCCTTGTGATAAAAAGGGTATGTGTTGTGAGTGTTTGCATTCACACCTATCTAATAGGGAATTACCAGCTTGTTGTTTTCCAGATGATGTTGAGAAAACCTATGACAGGGGGTTTGAAAAATTTGCTCAACTAGTTAGTGATGGAAAGGTATGATGAGTGAATTTTGAGTTGAAAAATTTGCTCAACTAGTTAGTGATGGAAAGGTATGATGAGTGGTTTATTTTTTGATTTTTGTGGAGATTAATATAAAATAATAGGTTAAAAGCGGGATATGGATAATGGTTCTTATTAAGTTTATAATATGTTTTAAAGCAAATAATTAGCTTGGGATAAGAATAAATTAATAGACTAAGGGTTTAAGGTTAATGAGTCTATATCTCTCTAGATTAAACATTAACAGAGAAATTATCCCCTTGTTTTCTAGGCAAGATGTGGAGATGAGCATGTTCTACAAGTTGTCCTGCTGATTTATTATTATTCATAATCAAGTTAAAACCTTCTGCTTCATACTCCTTTAACAGCTTGATAGCAGCTTGTTGTGCTGTTTCTAATAATTCACCATATAATGATGCAGGCATATCTATCAGGTTTGTAAAATGTTTTTTTGGGATAACTAATGAATGTCCTTCAACTTTTGGATTAGCATCTTTTATAACAATAAAATTATCGTTTTCCAATACTTTTTCAGATTCTATTTCCTGATTAATAATCTTACAAAATATGCATTCTTCCATAATCTGCATAAGGATAGATATTTTAAAAACCTTATTAATAGAAAAAGATTTATAAATCATTTAAATCTTGAATTTACATGCCACTTAA
>JBNGDY010000056.1:0-4504 GCA_049975665.1 Candidatus Nanoarchaeia archaeon
GGAGTATCCTCTGATATTGATATGTTAGTAAAATTAATAAGGGCAGAATTAAGATTAAAAGAATTAAGAGACAAAAAGCGCCCAAATATAAAAGAAGCAGCTAACCTAATAGCTACAATAGCTTATAAAAACATAAGACAGCCATCAATGGTTCAATTTATTGCTGGATCAATTGTAGGAGGGGTTAATGAAAACAAAGAAGCAGAAATTTATTCAATAGAACCAGCTGGTTCAGCTATGAAAGTAGAAGATTATGATGCTAACTTCTCTTCAGGAATGCCATACATTCTCGGCTTATTAGAAAGACAATATAAAAAGGATTTATCAATAGAAGAAGGGCAGAAATTAGCAATAGAAGCTATTAAAGCTTCTTCAGAAAGAGATACAGCATCTGGTTATGGTGTTGATGTATTCACAATCACAAAAGATGGAATCAAACATACAGTAAAACAGAAGGCAGAAGCAGTATATACAGAAGAATAGATTCTATTATCTCACTAAATTTAGAAAGTTAATTTAAAATAATGAAACAATTAAAAACAGAAATAATTATTTTCTGATAATCTTAAAAAGAGATAAATAAAATGGCAAACAATGAAATCAAGATTTCAAGCTTACCATTTTAGTAAATAAAATGGCAAACATATTAAAAACAATAGAGCAAGACCTGCCAAAAGGTTCAGTCTCTTCTACAAATTTTGAAGGTGCAAATATAGTTGTATATACAACAAATAGAAATTTCTTCCAGGATGGGGATTCAACTATAAGAGAGATTGTTAATAAAGTAAAAAAGAGAGTAGAATTAAGAGCTGATGAAGACATCCTAGAAAAAGAAGAACAAGCTGAAAAATCAATTAGAGAAATCATACCAGAAGAAGCTGAAATCACCCAAATCATATTTGACAAACAAAGAGGTATTGTTATTATAGAAGCTAAAAAACCTGGACTAGTAATTGGCAAATCAGGCTCATTATTAAAAGAAATTAAAAGACAAACATTCTGGACTCCACAGGTAAGAAGAAGTTCAGCTATTAAATCCAAGATTACAGATGATATAAGAGCAGTGCTATATCAAAACAATGGATATAGAAAGAGATTCCTAAATTCAGTAGGAAAGAAAATCTATAAAGAGTGGAGCCCAGAAAAAATAAATGAATGGGTAAGATTAACAATGCTTGGGGGAGGCAGGCAAGTAGGTAGAAGCTGCATCTTATTACAAACACCAATTTCTAAAGTCTTAATAGATTGTGGTGTAGATGTCTCATCATCAGGTGAAGAAAAATTCCCTTATTTCAACATACCAGAATTTGATATTAACTCCTTAGATGCTATTGTTGTATCTCACGCACATCTTGACCATTCAGGATTAATACCTTATCTATATAAAATGGGATATAAAGGCCCTGTATATATGACAGAACCAACAAGAGACATATCTGCATTATTAGCATTAGACTTCATAGGTGTTGCTTATAAACAAGCAGCTGCACCATTATTTAATTCAGCTGATATCAGGAATATGGTTAAACACTCTATATGCTTAGATTATAATGAAGTTACTGACATCACACCAGATATAAGAATAACACTCTATAATGCTGGACATACATTAGGCAGTGCAATGATACATTTTAATATTGGTAATGGCTTACATAACTTTCTCTATTCAGGGGATAGTAAATTTGGGAAATCAAGATTATTAGATCCAGCTTGTGTGCATTTTCCTAGATTAGAAACACTAATGATGGAATCTACATATGGAGGTAAGGAAAATTCTTCACCACCTAGAAAAGATGTAGAACAAGAATTAGTTGATTATATTAATAAAATTGTGAATGAAGGAGGTAAATTATTAATTCCTGAATTAGGTTTAGGAAGAGCACAAGAAACAATGTTAATTTTAGAAGATGCTATGGAAAAAGGCAAACTACCAAAAGTGCCCATCTATATAGATGGTATGATATGGGATATTAATGCTATTCACACAGCATATCCTGATTTCTTATCTAATTCAGTACGCTCCTCAATATTCCAAGATAAAAATCCTTTCTTATCTGAAACATTTAAACAAGTAGGTTCACAACAAGAAAGAAAGAATGTGATAGAAGGAGGCCCTTGCATTGTACTTGCTACATCTGGTATGCTTGTAGGTGGTGCTTCTGTAGAATATTTAAGAGAATTTGCAGATAATAAGAAAAATGGTATCTGCTTTGTTTGTTATCAAGGTGTTGGCTCATTAGGAAGGCAGATACAAGAGGGTTTAAAAGAAGCTGAATTCCAGGTAGATGGAAAAACAGAAAGAGTTCCTATTAATTTGCATACAAAGACTATTGATGGTTTTTCAGGACATTCTTATAGAAACCAATTACTAGCTTTTGTAGGTAATATGAATCCAAAACCAAAAAAAGTAATCATAAATCATGGCGAACAATCACGTTCTATTGATTTAGCTTCATCTCTACATAAATCGCAAAAAGTAGAAACAATTGTGCCTAAGAATTTAGAAACAGTCAGATTAAGGTAGTTTATTCTGTTAATAAATATGAAGGTTTTGAATTGCCTGATTATTAAAGACAAATATACACAAGAAATAGGAGTAAAATTGAATTAATCAGTTTTATTATAGATATTTTAAATTATAAAAATATAATTAATAATATATTAGCACAAGTCACAGCTAGTATTAGAACAATTAAAAATAAATTCCCATATACCTATCAAACAGATTAATTTAAAAACTATGTTTATTAATAATTAATAACTGAGGTGTTAATATGAAGGAAAACCAAACTATTTCATTAAAACAAATTAAAACATTAAGTAACCAGAGGTGTCTTAAGCAATGAAGCATAAATTATCTATAACACTAACAATATTAGGCATGTTTCTCTTAATCCAGTTTATAGGTTTATATGTTGTTAATATTTATTCTCCAACACAACAACAAATAGTAAATGAAACAGGACAAGTAGAAAATATCACAATTAAAAATCCACTACCATATAATCTAGAACCACCAGAACAAGCTATGGATAATCCATGGCAATTATTCTATAATTTATTAATTGGTTTTGTACTTGCTATTTTCTTAATAATGATATTTATGAAATATAAATGGAAAACTATTATTAAAATATGGTTCTTTGTTGTAATTATATTAGCATTATCCATATCTATAAATGCATTTATACATAATCTAGCATATTCATCATTAATAGCATTCTTCATTGCCTTACCTGTTGCTTATTTTAAAGTATATAAACCAAATATCTATTTACATAATATAACAGAATTACTTATCTATCCAGGTATAGCAGCTGTATTTGTATCTATATTAACCCCAATCACAATAGCAATCTTACTTATCTTAATATCTATATATGATATGTGGGCTGTCTGGCATTCAGGCATTATGCAGAAGATGGCTAAATTTCAAATGGATGAATTAAAAATATTTGGAGGATTAATGATTCCATATATACCAAAGAAATTAAGAGCAAAAATAAAGAAATCTAAGAAGAGCAAGAAAAATAAGAAGATTAAAGTATCATTAGGCATATTAGGTGGAGGAGATATTGTTTTCCCAATTATTGCAGCTGGCTCATTTTTAAGAGCATTTGGCTTAATACCAGCATTACTTGTTATAGCAGGTGCATTTGCAGGACTAACATTCTTAATGTTCTTAACACAAAAAGGTAAATATTATCCAGCCATGCCTTTTATATCAGGTGGCATATTTATAGGCATGATTATCTCTTTCCTTATCTAACTACTCTCTCAGGTATTCTATCCACTCTTTTTTTAAAATCATCAACAGCTTCTCTATAAGAAGAAAATGGTTTATACATTCTATTCTGGCTAGATATCATATCTCTACCCAATCCTAAAGATGGATGATAGGCAATACTAATACAAAAACTACTATTATATTCATCTTCATAAATTACTCGCCAAGCATAGGCATCACCTATCTTAGAAGGAAAGCTATCACCTGTTCTCAAATTACCATACTCCTTACTGCCTAAAATAGGTGCAAGAAAATCTTGCAATTCACTGGTTACTGCTTCAACTATGCTCATTTTATGGTTCTATCTCTTTCTCTATTTTTTTGTGTGTTAAGCATTTGTAAAAATGCTTCTAATGTTGATGTGGGCAAGGGATAGATATTTGTAATAGGTTCAGATACAAATGTAGGTAATCCATTTTCAACTAATCTATAACTCTCATCAGGCATGGGGACTATTGAAGGATATAGATAAAATCCATATCCTCTATCATACTGAACTACATGTCCTGTTGTAGTCCCTTTTGAATTTATTAATATAACATCTTCTCCTACATAATCCTCAAAATCAAAGTGTTCACTACTATTATGTTCTAGATTATTTCTAAACAACATTTTTCCCATTATCACAAACAAGCAAGCTGATTTATAAATCTTATTATTGATATGCTCTGTCCGGAAAGACATAAATCTCAATTAGACAAAAAATAAAGGTTTGAA
>JBNGDY010000057.1:0-4364 GCA_049975665.1 Candidatus Nanoarchaeia archaeon
TTTCTGTGGGATACAGGTATCAAAATGATTATTTTCAGATTCATCGATGTGAAAACCAGAATTCAGCAGTATTATTTTTCTTATCTAGTTTATAAAGGCAACAAAAACCAAATCTTTCAAACTGGACAACATCTCCTTTTTTCAAGCTTTTTAAAGCAGGCTCACCTAATCCATTAATAACATTATTATCAGGCATCCTCACCATAACATAAATATTATCTTTTTTATTAGCATCAGCAGGCAGCCATTGCAAATATTTCTCATCCTTGCTAGGCTCTTCACTTATAAATGAAAATGTTCTTGGTTTTATCTTCAACACTTGTTTAGATTCAAAACTGAGTAAATGTAATAATCTATAATCCCTATTCTCCATTAAATCATAATCCTGTCTAGGTATGTAAAAATCCTGTTTAGTATTTATCTCCCTTGTCTCTTTTTTATTAGGATATAGAGGAATATTAGCTTTCATTTCTGGACAACCAGATATATGAACCTTAACAGGTTCAGGTACAAAAAGATATCTTGGCTTATCTTCTAAATATTTTCTATTAATAGCATACAAAACATCAATAGCAATACTACTATCACTTTTAGTTAACCCCATATTAAGTACAAACTCTCTTATTGCTTCTGGTTGAATACCTCTTGCCTTCAAACTCTGCAAACTCCATGTCCTAGGATCATGCCATCCTATATACTTGCCTGCCAGCACCTCCTTCTGCCCCTTGCTCTTAGATAAATGCAAACCCTTAATAGAAAAATGTCCAGTATGTATGGTTTCTGGATGTTCCCATCCAAATATATCCCATATATATTTTTCTACTTCTGTTTCCATTTGCAAATCTATACCTCTAATAATATGTGTAATACCTAATAAATGATCATCAATAGCCCATGAAAATTCTAATAATGGCCATACGTTATGCTTTTTCCTAGGATGTTTTCTATCAGAAATACGAAACATTATTCTATCTCTAAACGCAGGATTCTTATGTTGCATAGATGTTTTCAACCTGACAACATACTCTCCCTCCTTAGCCTTAAACATCTTTTGCCATCTCTCTACATGCTTATAAGGAGGTAATTCCCTGCAAGCACAAGCCCTGCCTAATTTCCTATTTTCTCTAATTGATTCTTTAGAACAAGAACAGACATACATATAACCCTTTTTAATAAGCTCTTCTGCATATGCATAATATTTCTCTATTCTATCTGATTTATATATAATTTTTTCATACTTGCATTTAAGCCAGTCCACACCCTCTTTAATTAAATCATATGCTTCTGTAGCAATAGGTTTCTCATCACTACCAATAGTATCATCTATTACTAGCAAAAAGCTACCATCATGCTGTTTTGCATATGCATCATTCAAAACTAGCTGTCGTGTATTACCAATATGCAAGGGTCCAGATGGAAATGGTGCAAATCTTAATACAGGCTTGCCTTTTAAATTTGGCAAATCAGGCAGACCTTCTCTATACTCTCTTTTACTAGTTTCTAATCCTTTATTTCTTAATATATCTAATTCTGCTTTCTGCTCTTCAATAGATAAATTATTAACCTCTTCTATAATCTTATTAACAATAGGCATGATCTCCTTAACCTTATTCTTTTCCAAACCCTCTGAAAATAAAGCAGGCATAACCGCCTTTAAACTAGCTTCTCCCTGATATTTCACAGCATTTTCCAAAGCATAAAGCCTTATCTTCTCTTTTTCTACCATCTCTTTAATAGGAATAAGCAGGTTTTAAATTTGTTGTTTCTGCCACCAGAAGCTTTAAAAAACCCTTACATTTTTTATGGATATGGCAGATAATAATACAGGAGACATAGTAAGAGAGTTAGAGGGATATCCTTATCCAGATAAAGACCATGTTAAGTCTATATTAGAAGAAAGAGCTAATGGGAATCTCTCTGCAATTTTAGATTTATTCTGGCAGGGATGGGAAAGTCATCTTGGCAATCATGTAAGAGTAAGAGCTAAGGTAGATGGAGGTGAACCATACACTACTTATGGAAGATTTACAGGATTATATTTTTGGGATAATGGCAAACTACCAGCAGGATTTATAATAGAAAATGAATCTCAATCTGGAGAAACAGAGCAAGAACAGGTTTATTTTGACAGAGTAATTAGTGTAACACCTTATCATTAATTACCAACCAGCTGGCCCTGTGTTTTGTAAACCAGCCTTTCTTTCTAATAATTCTAATCTTTGCTCAATCTTATATAACTTATTATCAAGCTCTTCCAATCTCCTATCTACCTTTTTTTGCCAATCTCCTTCTTGCTCACTTGATTGTTGTGATTGAGAAGAATTATCCATAAAACTTAGAAATCCTCCTTGTGAAGGGGATGTTTGCTGGTTTGGTTGTCCTGCTTGTTGAGAATTAGCATGTAAATCAACATATCCACTACTGCTTGCAGGAGGTGTTACTTTTTGAGAACCTTCTTGTTCCCTACTCCACCCTTGCTTCTTCATCTTCCTAACATCAATCATCCCTTTCTTTTTCCTAAATAGCCCCATATTAAAAATAATAATCAGGTTTATTTAAAACTTTGTAAATCAGCAGATATTTCTTCTATGCTTCATTCAGTATTCTTAATAAGTTTTTTTAATTTAATCTTTTCATAAATTATCATCTTAATTTAATAAATTCACTTCATAAAACTCATTTAAAACCCCTATATCTCAAGCTCTTAAATCAAACAATGTTTTAACACCCTCTCTCTTAAACAATAGGTAGATAATAAAAGCTGTAGATGGCATTTAATTGGAATTTAAAAAAATCAAAAATCTGAAAACTTTAAATAACCTGCATACCTAGAAAATTTATGGAAATAAAAGAGGCTATTAAAGAAGTAACCAAATATAAGGATGGAAAACCATTATCATCATACCAATTAACCTATGATGCACCATCAGCACAATTAGAACCTATTTATTTCTGGCTCCTAGATTTCCTTGATGGTTTAGCAGGAGATGGTATAGAAAAGATAACAGACAACTTCACAGCTTCTCCTGGTTCTGGACAATTTACTGATTTTAGCCAGAGACAATCACGATTGAGGCAAGAAGCAATGAACACATTTGGAGCTATTAATCAGGTACTTAAATCAATTATCCAGCTTCTATATGATTTGAAAGAATTTGAGGTTAGATTAGGACATTATGAAGCAGCTAATTCAGAGGAAAAAGAAAAGAAAGAATCAGGCATATTAGCATTAAAACAAATCTGGCTAGATAATGTAGATATGAAAAAAGGTAACACAGCTATAAAGGCCATGACATTCTCACAAAACCCTTTTGCAACATTACTAGACGCATTTATGATAATTCAATCAGAGAAAGATGTTGATGGCATGGATTTAAATGATAGGGTAAAGAGAATATTAAAACAGAGGATACAGGAATTTAATAGATGGAGAGAAATGAGTGAAAAAGAATTAAGAAAAAGATTTAATGTTCAAAAAGCATATCTACGCTCTCAGGTAGAAACATTAAAATTATACACAGCATGGGCACGCCCATATCTTAAATCAGCACAACAATTAAATATGAGTGGTTTTGAAAAAGACCCAGCATTAGTAAATGCATTTTCAACAACAAAATTTGAATTAACATTATTGGGTAAATCCAAACTAAATTTTGAAAAAGCTATCCAAGCAGGGGATTTGCCAGAATCCTTTTCTAAATACAAACCAAAAAGAGACTATTTTTCTTGTTTAATCATTGGATTGAGATTTAGAGGATTTCCACAAAAAGTAACACAACAACATTATGGTTTTGGAGGTAGAGTAGATATGACCTTTGATTCATATGCATTAAATAGTGAAGAATTAGAACTCCTACATAAAAAACTGGATGAGAAAGATTTAGAAGATACATTTAATCTTGCACAAAAATCAACAGATGAATCTCTTGAACAATTAAAAGAAGATATAGAACACTTCTTAGAAGAAGATAAACAAGAAGAAAAGAAAAAGCAAGAAAAAAACAAACAAGATATTAACCCATTTTCAGCATTATTAGACATATTTAAACCAAAGAAAAAAGAAAAACAGGAAATTAGCAAACAAAAGGATATTAAAAAAGATAATTATATAGAAAAACAAATGAGAAAATTAGCAGAAGATTCAGCTAAGAGCAAACTATATAGCATCTATGATATTTATAAGAAGGCACATGGTATGGCATCTGCACCAGGAGAGGGTTTCGATAAATAATTAAATATCTATTTCTTATTATATACATGGTAGAAGAAGAGGAAGCAGAAGAATTAGTAAAGAAGATTATACAAGCTGCTAAAGAAGAACAAGAAGGAGAAGAACAAGCCAGGCAAAATGAAGAGGAACAAGA
>JBNGDY010000058.1:0-4253 GCA_049975665.1 Candidatus Nanoarchaeia archaeon
GAATGAAGGGACAGCCTTTTATGGACTTGGCAGGTTAACTGATTTGAATACACACGGAGCAGCAGTAACTGAAAACATCTATTTCTATTTAGATGTACCAAATGTGGCCCCAGATACATACAACAGTGACTCAACATGGAGTATCTTAGTATCGGCTTAAAATGACAACAAACTTATTTAATGGACAAGTGAAGATTGGATTAATTTTTATAGTTAGTCTTATCTTCACTGTCTCATTAATAAGTGCAGGTTTTGGTAGCGACTACTTAGAATCAATAGATGGAAAACCAACACTTATTGTAGAAGATGGTATAGAGAGTATATATCATGTTTATCTACAGAATTCAGATACCTCAGACATTTATATGAAAATAGATATACTTAATGGGGCAAGCATTGTAACAAATGCACTAGATATTCAATATGAAGTTCCTTCTGGAACTCAAAGTGATGAACTTCCAGTGGAAATAAAGGTTAAAATACCTTCTGGCATTGAGGAAGGAACAGTATATAAATTAAAATATTCTATAACAACAGGAGGAGAAGATGACTCAGGAATAGTAGTTTTTTCTCCAGTTGGATTTGATAAGACTATTTATATATCAAATGGCCAACCAGATTGGGATAAATTAATAATAGATGGAGAACAAGTTATAAATGAAGACCCTGATGAACCAGATTCTCCAAGTAATAATGATGGAGGCTCAGATAGCTCAGATAATGATGATAATGAGGAAATGGTAGATAACACAGAAATCTCTTCTCCAGAGGCCTCTAATGAAGAATTAGACACATCTGATGATGTGGATGAGCCTAAGAAACAGGGTTCTGGACTAGAAGTAGTTCATAATGGTTTTGAGTTGAAGAATATAACTGAACCAATAGCTTCTTTCTTTAAAGAAAATAGATATATATTTTACATAGCATTAGCAATATTAGGATTATCTTTAATGATTGCTTATCATGTAATAAGGGGGGAAGATGAAGAAAAATTATTAGAAGAATATTTACAATTAGAATCACAATTACAATCTCAAGATTTAAATAAATCAAAAACAAATATTAATAAAGATGGAAACTAAAAAGATGTTAGCAAAGATAGCATTAATCTTTATAGTTTTAACTATGCTTTCTCCATTTATGTTAGCAGATGAATGTGTTGGACAAGATTGTTCCGCCGATATGAATATAAATGTTAAGGCAAATCCAACAAATATAACTTATAGTTTGCCTAGAGTTATGATAAGTACAACCTTAGGATTGTTAGCGATCAGCCTTCTTGGTTTTGCTTTCTTTATTGGAGCATCAGCATTTACTAATCCAGAAGCAGGAGTAGAAACTCCTAAACTAGTTCAGGCAATGATAATGGCTACTATTGCTATTCTCTTGATGATTGCATTAATGGACTATGCTGCATCAGTTATAAATTCATGGTAATCAGAATGAAATTCATAAAAAATAAAATGTTAAAGGAACTTTAAAATGCCAAGAACATCATACAACGCAGGACATAGCCATTCATGGAAGAGAGGGGGAAGATATACTAGTTATGATAAAGGACATAGACATGTTCTTGTTCACAAATTAAAGGTCGCTCTTCCTGCTAGACCTGGAGAGCATTCACATAAACTTTTAGGAGGTTAAACAAAATGATAAAAAAAACATCAAGAGGGTATGAGGTCAAGGCTAAGACTGGTAGAACAATGGGTATCTACAAGACTAAGGCTGAGGCTGAATCAAGACTTAAACAGATAGAAATGTTTAAGGCTATGGCAAAAGAAAGAATGAAGAAAATGGCTAAGGCCAGAAAGAAAAAGTAATTAAATTATAAAATTAGTTACAAATTTATCTAATCTTTTGGAAGCTTTACTCTTGAGTATCCTATATCTCCTTTGATTAATTTTCTTTATTAATTTCTCATTTTCCATTTGTTCTAATATAGGAATATGCAAAGAAGAAGGAATTTTCATAGTTCTTTTTATTAGTTCAGTAATCAATTTCTTTTTAATATAAGGATAATATCTTGTTTTAGAAGAGAATTTATAATATAAGAATAAGTGTAAATAAGATATTTGGCTATGTTCTTGTACCATTTTGAAGAAAATTATTGGATTTATTTAATTCTCCCAGGCTAAAATTTAAATCTTCCATATCAATATTTGGATTGAAGTACATGTCGTTTGTAATTGTATATCCATTATTCATTATGTCTCTACACTGCTGTGTTTCTACCTGGTATCTCCATGCTATAAGCAAAACAAGGATTATAACTGCCAGCATGATAAGATCTTGTGTTGTAGGCTTGCTAAATACTAATCTCCTAATGTTTTGCCTTGTAAGGCCCCTAGAACGCTCTGTGACTTGATTACAATAGGGGCATCTTCTATCTTCTTCATTCCATTTCTCTTTAAATGTCTTATTATTGTTTTCCATTTTAGTTATATATTATTTCATATTGAAGTGTGGGATCATACTGTTCTTCATCTGGGAATATACTTTGTTTTATCCAAGCAAAGAATCTATCTGCTGGGTCTTGAACAGATTGATATACTTTGAATCCAAAGAATAAAAATATTCCTGCAGGTATTGCAAAGTTTAGAAATGCATCAAGCCCTCCTGCCATTGTCTCCTCCTACTAATGAATATAATATTAAAAAACCTACGAATATTAAAAGATAAAATTGCTGAGAATTGTAAGATACTGCCTCATTAAAATTATGTGCTAGGGAACAAGCTTCTGTGGGACAAGGAGATTCTCCTAAAGTGTACCAATTTAGAGTTTTGAAATCAAACCCTATCTTACTATCAATTCCATATTCTGCAAAGATAGTCTGGTGAACTCTCTCATGCATGTAGCCTCCCAATAAAAATATACCTAATGCAAAGATGGTAAAAAATAATAACCAATATCTAAGCTGTTGATTGTTCATCTTCTACCTCCTCATCTATTCTTTTTTGAAAGAGACAGCCCTTAGAGGCTGCATCCTTTTTGATTATTGGCACGAGAGCCTCATAATCTTCTGCATTATTGTATTCTTCCAAATTTTTACCTGAGTTTGCTTGGTTAATCCATTCTAGAACTACTTGAGGTATTCTATTCCTTGACATCAATATCTTTCTAGCCATAGTATCATCTTTTGGCATAAATTGCCATTCCTCTGGCCATTTCCTATCACTATACATAATAGTTTTGTTTTCTAGGATTCTCAAATATAATGTTTCTCTATTCAGTGTAAATATAAGTTTTATACTTTTCATTTTAAATCCAATCCCCCATTTTTAATAAAGCAAATCCTCCACCCGTATATACAAGAACATAAAATAATCTTTGACTTAAATTAACTGCGAGAGGTAACCAATCTGTAATAAGATAATAAGTACTCAGGAATACTACTATTAAAAAGAACCATCTTAAAAAATATTTCATCACATATTCATGAGGATCTTTCTTTTCTTTAGGTTTTTCTTTGTTCATTTGTTTCTTTCTTTGATTTTAAATAATTAAATAATAAAAAAATAAATAATAAACTATTGTAGGATGTTACTTCTTACATAATTTTGGATTATTATAGCTTGATAAAACCATAATGCTAATGCTGTAGCAGCAAATCCAATTGAAGTTGAAGCAGCAGCAATTCCTGCAAGTATTAAAGAAGGAAATACTAATATGAAAGTAGTAAGAACTACTCTCTTTTCATCGGGAGATACTTCTTTATCTTGTTTTTTAGCTGTCATTTTTATTCAAAACCGCCTCCTACTATGATTTTATCTCTGTCATTCATTGCCTTTGCTTCTGATTGAAGAGTTATAACTTCCATTTCAGATAATGTTGGTTTCTTTTCTGATACAACAACAAGGTCTCCCGTTACATTATCTCTTATCCCAAATGTTTCAGGAACATGGAATGCTTCATATCTCTCTTTTGCTTCTCCGTCTTCTTCCCCAGAGTCTACAACTTCTTGTTTCTTTTTTGGAGCCTTCTTAACTTGTTCAGTTTCTTGTTCTAGCTCTTCATCTAAATTATCATCTTCAAAGATTTCTTCGTCTTCTGGCATTCTATTGTTCGATTAACCTCCTTTCATCTTCCTGTATTTTTTTAATAGTCTCCATATTCTTTTTAAGCTCTGCTCTTTTATATAATTTATCCAACCTCTTTTGTTTCATTTTCTTTAAGAAATTATCTTTCTTTTTGATCTCAACTGAGGGGTACTCTCCAGTTTCGCCAGTTACCGGATGTGAAGGATTATCATTAG
>JBNGDY010000059.1:0-921 GCA_049975665.1 Candidatus Nanoarchaeia archaeon
GTAAATAACAACAATCATTATAAAACCTAATCTCATTATTCAATAATGGAACTTATTGCATTAATTTCAACAGGCAAGGGTACATGGGGGCAGGTATCTGGTTTAATGAGGAGAGGAGAGTGGGAAAATATCATTTTATTAGGACCAGATTATGCAAAAGATTTTTCAGTAAATGATACATCAGGAGCTAAGGTTGGTTTTGATTTTATTGAATTTTCTTCAAATAAGCCACTAATTACATTAAGAAATGATTTTTCCAAGAAATTAGCAGGTAAGATCAAGGGAACAGAAGTTGCTGTATCAATTGCATCTGGTACAGGCAAGGAACATATGGCATTACTTTCTTCTTTACTATCTCTGCCTGTTGGTGTTAGATTTACTGCACTTACTAAGGATGGCATTGTTTTTATTTAAAGAAAAATGGATATGAGTTATTTACAGCATTTTACTGTTTTAAGAAATGAATATGGATATCAATTAACAATAAGATTAAATAAATGATGGGGAGATGCAGCAAGAAGCTTTCCAAAACAAAAGATATCTGAAGCACTTAAACCAGAGATTTCAATAGCACAAAGAGTTTTAGATGATTCAGGCTTAAAACAAAAAATAGATATAGAAATAGGAGAATTAGGATTACATCATATCTCTCTCACACCAGATAGAGCAGGCATTAACTTACACTCTGCCCAAGCCTCATACATCTCACATAACCTATCTAGACCATCTCAAGTAAGTGCACTCTTTTTAATAATGTCAGCATATTTAAGGGATTTAAGCTTATTTTAAACCTTATTCATATTAATCTTCATGCCCTTTTTGCTTTTACCTAAACAAAACACACAACTCCTTTCTTCTTCTCCAAGTATCTTATAAATTTTATCTAGCTTCTTTAACTCTTTTAAAAATTTCTCTACAAAT
>JBNGDY010000059.1:931-4238 GCA_049975665.1 Candidatus Nanoarchaeia archaeon
TCATAATGCATTGGTTGTTTATCATAACCCATTCTTTTTCTACTCCATCCTAAACTTTTAAATCCCTTAATATGTATAAATTGTGGATCAGATTTTTCTATAAGTTTAATATATTGTGGTATATATTTCTCAGACATATTTTCCATATCCTTAAATAAACCCTCTTTACCAGGTTTAACAAGCGTCATTCTAAATATGGTTCTGGTATTAGCTTCTTTCATCCATGTTAATGTTTCATTAAATTTCTTCCATGCATCTGCTTGCTTAGAACGATGCCATTGTTTAAATAATATAGGAGTAGGTGCATTTACAGAAACAGTTAATTGTGTTGGCAGGGCATTTTCTTTTTCTAACCTTCTCAACATATCTGGATGTAAACCATTTGTGACTAAATATGATATTGATTTCCTCTTTCTAATCTCTTTAATTAAATCAGGCAAATAAGGATATAATGTAGGTTCTCCTGATAATGATAGAGTAAACATATTGGGATTTAATGCTTCTTCAAATTTCTTTTTTGAAACATTTTTATTGCCTTTAAAACCCATTAATAATTCCTTTCTAGCCTTAATAATATTATCTAATAATTCTTTTGCATTATCAGCTTCTGGTAACTTGTTCCCAAGATTCATCTCAATAGGTCTCCAGCAATGAACACATGAATTATCACACCACATCACAGCAGGAGAGCATTGACAGCATCTATGTGTCTGCAAACCATAAAATTTCTCTTTCCAGCAAACACCCTTCTTATTCAAAGCATTCTTAGTCCATTTACAAATCTGAACAGCAGAATGCTTACCAACAATAGCATATTTCTGCTTCTCAAGAACCTTTCTTACATTTTCTTTCATATAAAAAATAATAAATTAAAGACTTTTAAAAATTTACATTTATCTTTTTCTTCTTTTAGAAGACTTCTTTTTTCTAGATTTCTTTTTAGTAGACTTTTTCTTTCTACTAGTTTTCTTTCTTGTTGTCTTTTTCTTTTTCCCTGTAGTCCTTCCTTTCTTCTTAGACGTTTTCTTTCTTGTTGTCTTTTTTCCTGTTCTACGTGATTTCTTTCTAGAAGTCTTTTTCCTTGACTTTTTTCTTGCTGCCATATAAAACCTCTTTTTTATTTATAATTTAAAGATGAAGTTGTTTAAATAGTTTTCTAAAAAAATATTTTAAATAAAAATTATTGAAATTTCCCGACGACAAATTAAAAGACTCTTATAAACCAAAAAACCATAAACAAGATAAAAACTAGCAATAATAAGTATGTCATAAACTTAAATGAATACCTTGCTAATTTTTTTGATTTTGTTAACGATAAGATAGTTAAGTAAAAGAACCTTCCTCCGTCGAGGATTCCTAATGGCAACATATTAAATAAAGCAACAAGCAGATTTATCAACATAATCCACCATATTAAATTATAAATAAATATCACAAAATTCCCATCCCATACAGGTTCATAATATGTAGAACTATCTTTAAAACTCGTAAAGAATCTAATAAATCTTGATGTAAGATCTTCATTACCTGTTTCAAGATAACCAATACCAATAAAGCCTTTTGATTTATTAGAAGGATGTTCATCCAAAATTAATTCATATGAAAATTTTTCCTCATTATAGGTTGTCATTATCTCTATTTTCTCACCTGGCTCAGACTTCATCAGAAATGCTCTCAAATCTTCTTCATTAGTAATCTCTTTATTATCAATCTCCTTTAACACCCCTTTAATTTCCTTTCTTAATGCAGGAGAATCTTGGTAGAGGAGAACACTTAAATCACTTTCAACCAAATCCTCCCCGATAATCTGCTTTTTTAAATTATCTGGTATAAAATATGTTTTATTATTAATAATAGCCTCACTTAAATTTAATGAAATAATTTGATTCCCCATAACAATCTGTTTTTCACCAATCTGTTCTCCAAATTCATCAATCTGATTTATTGGCACTCTTATAAATGAATATGTATTATATGCATAACCCCCTGCTTGGAATGTTAGAAAAAAGAAACCTACAAGCAAACCAAAAAAGATTAATGCTAGCAATAGATTAGTGAATGTCCCTGCTGCTAATACAACTCTCTGCTCAAAATTTTTCTTTTTCTTAAAATCCTTCTCATCCTGTTCAACAAAAGCACCTAAGATTGGACCAAGCAATACAATTCCTGTAGATTTTATTTTCATTTTAAATAATCTCATAAATATGCCATGAGAAAATTCATGACAAATTGCAACAATAGCTAATGCAACAAGAAAATAAGTAAAATAAAACGGAGGAAAGAAACTTTCCATACCAAATAATTTTGGAAAATAAGGTATTACTGGTGCAATAGGAGGAGCCTTTATTACTGCTGTTATCTCTGGAATACTAATATATCTATATAATGATAAACCCAACACATAGAGAATCGCAGCCATTAATAAATATCCTACACCAACAACAAGATATTTGATCTTATGTAAAACATTAGCATATCTCCCACTTATCCAATTAATAGCTTTTACACCAAATTGTGTTCTAAAAATAAACATAATACCTTCTCTTTTCCCCTGATTTCTATGTTTATATAAGAACATACCAACAATTAAAAAGAACAATACTAAAAAGATTAAATCATACACAATGAAGCTCACCATCTTTATTATTAAATATAGAAGATATAAAAACCTTCCTTATTATTTCTTCTTAACTGGCCTGAAATCCTTACCACCACACTTCCGACATCTAGCCTTACCTTGCAATATCTTTAAAGGCTCAGCTCTAATTTTATGTTTACATACCTTACATATGAATATATTCTTATACAACCTGTCTTGGGCTGCTGGTATCTTAGTTGCCATATAAGTTGTTAGAAAAATGATTTATAAATCTTTACAATGTCCTTTTTATAATCTTTTGTCCTTCAATATCCCAGTATTCAATATTCATACCCTCTTTAACCTCTCCCTGCAAATCTTCAGGGATATCTAATTCAAGATTCTCATAATTATCTGAATCCATGATATTGGCTTTATTATCTATTATTGATAACACCTGGGCTTTTCTTTTATCAATCATAGGTACTTCAAATCTTTCATGTCCAGGCACAACTAGAACCTTCTTTTTCCCACCTAAGATAGAGATAGCTTCAATCCTGCACTTTGCATGTCCATGCTTGCCTGTCTTAGAAACATCAACTGATTTAACTTGACAAGCTTCACCTTCTATATTAACATAACTCCCCTGTCTTAATTCTGTTGCATTAACTAATTTAAGTGGCATGTAAATTCAAGATTTAAATGATTTATAAATCTTTTTCTATTAAT
>JBNGDY010000060.1:0-4218 GCA_049975665.1 Candidatus Nanoarchaeia archaeon
AAGAACAAGCAATAGAAAAACTTAATCAATAAGTTTTAAATACTTTCCAAGTGTTTAGAGTATATGGATTATCTTCCTATCTTAATAAAATCAGGTGTTATTGTTGGTCTGGCAATTCTTCTGAAAATTACTCTAAGCATCTATCTCTCCCATGCTTTAAAAAAATCACAAAAAAGAGTAAAACAAACACGGTTAAGATTATTAAATCATCTTGCTTCTGCTACCATCTATTTATTCGCAATAATATTTATCCTCTTTCAAATACCTGGTTTTAAAGAAATCTCTTATTCATTATTAGCAGGAGCAGGCATACTAGCCATAGTAATTGGTTTTGCAGCCCAAAAAACATTATCAAATGTAATAGCAGGTATTTCTATAGCATTATATACACCAATGGCTGTGGGAGATAAATTAAAAATATTTGATGAATATGGAGAAGTAGAAGACCTTAATTTAAGGCATGTGATAGTAAAAACATGGGATAACAGGCGTTTAGTTATCCCAAATTCAATAATAGATAGTAAGGAAATAATTAATTTTAGTTTAGAAGGTGAGGAAGTCTTATGGACATTAAATATGGGGATTAGTTATGATTCTAATATAGATAAAGCAAGAAAAATAATGATAGATAAAGCTAAGAAGAATGAAAATATTATACAAGATAAGGATATATTTGTAAGAGTTACAGAATGCAAGGATTTTGCTGTCAATCTTAGATTATATTTCTGGTGTAAGGATGCATGGATAGCATGGAAAACAAGTCATGAATTAACAGAGAGTATTAAGAAAGAATTTGATAAAAAGGGAATAGAAATACCATTCCCTTACAGAACTATTGTTTATAAGAAAGATATAAAAAAGAAATAATTAAAATTTATTGTGATTCTTCTTGAAGTGAATAAGCTCCTTTTTCATCTACACTAACAATTCCCTTATTATGCATATAACCTAATGTTCTTGTTAATAAACCAGAATTAATCTTTCTCATACCAGGAGCATCAAGGGTTTTTAATTGTTTGAGAAGATCTTTAGGAAGATCTTTACCTTCATGCATCTCAGGAAGAACAGTCCTTATTTGTTCAGCACAATCATAAACATTTCTCATCCAGTTCATAACAAATTATTATTTAAAAACATTTTCATAGGGGAGAATCCACAGATAAGTACTATAACCATATATTTTAAAAACCTATTAAATATATAAGATTATGAGCCTGTAGCTCAGCCAGGTTAGAGCACCAGTCTTATATGACTTGCCTGTCTTATTTAAGCCAGGTAATTCCAGCTCTAAGAGAGCTGGGGGTCCGCGGTTCAAATCCGCGCAGGCTCATATCTGTTCCTAAGCGGATTTGTTCAAATCCCGAATGATTTGCTATCCCAAAACTTATAAACTCTAAAAACATATAAGAATATGGCAAAAAAAGAGGAAAGCAAGACATATGCCTTTCTCGCTACCTTCTTGTCTATAATTGGATTTATTATTGTTCTGCTTACAAAAAAGAATGATAAATATGTGATGTATTATGCTAAACAATCCCTTGTTATATTTATCATTTATATTATTGCAGCAGTTGTAATAATCATCCCAATCTTAGGATGGATTATCTCACCAATCATCTATATAATAGCATTTATATTCTGGATAATGAGCTGGATATATGCTCTTTCAGGTAAGGAAAAGAAAATCCCTATAGTTTCAGAATTTGCTAAAAAGTTTGAATTATAGTCTATAACACATATTTTCTAATATATAAATGATTTTAAAATACCCCATCTTGCTAAATACATGGATTATGAAAAAACTACAAAAGAAATAATAGAAATTCTAAAACAAAATTCTTCTAATCTTAATGATTATCAACAAGCAGCTAAGATAACAGCTAAGACAGACTTCTCATCTAAAACAGAAGAGATAATGTGCTGGGGATTAGGTTTTGCAGGTGAAGCAGGTGACACAGCTGGATGTATAAAGAAAACATATGCACATGGTAATGACCAGAAATCAGGTATAAGAGAAAATATAGGTGACAGCTTATGGTATGCAGCAATGATATGCAACTTTTTTGGATGGGATATGCAGAAGATTCTAGAAGAGAACATTGTAAAATTAAAAAAGAGATTCCCACAAGGATTTACACAAGAAGATGCAGCAAGAGGAGGAACTCGAATTGATTGGGCAAAACAAGAATAGAACATTAATGCTTATCAAGCCACCTCATTCTTATATTTATTCAGTTTCCCAAGGCATATTTGATTTTGTCTTAAAAAGGATTAGTGAAATCTATCCTTATATAGATGAAAAAGATACAAGAACAGGGGTTTTTATAGCTAATAATAATTTCTTATATGATTTTTACTCACATCTTGCTGGAAAATGGTCAGGACTCCAAGATATGATAGATGATTTTACTAACAAGCCATTTATAGCAGTTACTTTTCCGATTAGACAAGATTTAGTTAATAAGGTTAAAGAAATGACAGGTAAAACAAATAATGAACAAGATGAGAAGACATTTAGAGGATATGCAAGAAAACGTTATAATGATTTTAGAGAAATAAGAGGAGAAAGATTTAAAACAAGGACAGGCATATGCCTGCCAGAGCTTACTAAGACATGGCAGAATGGTGTCCATATATCTGATAGTGATGGCTTAGAACATGATTTAGATGTTGTGGAGAGATATTTACTTTTTACAGATTGCTAATGATGTGGATTTGTCTTTTGATATCTTTAGGTCTACCTCTTTAAAGTACATATTTAGTATATGGAGTAAATCGTTTTTATCATGTTTGTAGGCTACAGCAACTATAACCTGGTCTCCTGATTGAAAATGTATCTTCTTATTTTGAAATTCAATTGTTTTATCTTTTTTTATTGTATAATAAAATTCTATTCTAGAATTTCTATATCTTGAACCGAATTCTATTTCATCTTCTGCCAATGCCAATTGTTTTATAGTATGTTTCAGGAATCTGTCTGTATATTTATCATGTTTAGCAGAGGCAGCTCTTTCATGCCACTTATGATTGCCAAGCCCAAAGGTGATTATGAGAATTTCACCATCCTTCATAGCACTCCTAATCTCATAAAGCAATTCATTAATCTCAAAATTACCTACTGTATAACCTAGGAACAAAAATAAATTCTCTTTAAATTCCCCTTTCCTTAATAAAGGAGTTATGTTTTCTAAATTCTCAAAATCAGAAATATTATATTTGAATTTTATTATTTCTTCAACATCAAGATTTTGGAATGTTTCAATAGCTTTCTCTACCATATAACCAGAGATATCAATTGGACAATATCTTATTTCCATTTTCTTTTTAAGATGTTTAGCAAAATGAGCTGCTTTTCTTCCATCCCCACAACCCAAATCTACAACATTTAAAGGACCTTTACCCACCTTTTCTAATATATCCTGAATATTATTTTCAATTAGATGATATTCCTCACTAGCAATACCTTTTTCATAATTCTCAGAATCTTCCAAATCTAAATATGCTTGTGATTGTTCAGGAGTAAGATACCATAGCTTGCTATCAGCTATATCCCATATTCTTGTATTACCTTCTAATGAATATCCTCTTTTAATAAGCTCTTTAAAGATAAGATCATTTATCTCAACTTCTTGCTTCTTATTTCCTTTCTTAACAGTAGCTTTACTCATATAAATATACAGAAATAAAGGTTTTTATGTCTTTTTATTTATTATTCAGGAGCAAAGAGTAGTTAATCTAGGGGATAATAGGAATATTTAAAAGGTAATTCTTTTATATGTGGATAAGCCACATCTTCTTAAGATATGGTAATAATGTCCAAAAAGCTCCCATAGTCTAGAGGCCAAGGATGCAGCCCTTTCAAGGCTGTGACCCGGGTTCGAATCCCGGTGGGAGCATTTATAATTCAGTGATTTTCATAGGATTTCTTATCCCAGCGATTACCCGGCATTCTTATGTGATATTTATCCTACCTCTCAAGGCATGGAATAGGTATAAGTTTAAATCAGACAGAGAGATATTTAAAACATTAATTCCTCATTAGATTAATTAACATCATAGGATTTGTAAAAGGATCCCATGATCTTCTAAAATGAATTCTAAAAAAGAGAAGGTAATAATCTATATTGATGGAAACAATTTTTATGTAACATATTTCTTACAAAATCAGGCTTTGGTGAATTCCTATAATCATCAAAGAGAGAATTAACTTTCTCTCAA
>JBNGDY010000061.1:0-4194 GCA_049975665.1 Candidatus Nanoarchaeia archaeon
ATTTTTATTTTTTTATGTTCTTCATAAAAAACAGCTTTTTGCTTCAATATTTTTATTAATTCCTCGCAAGTATATATTTTCCTCTGTTTTTCATTTAATCTAAAAAAAAGTGTGTTTAGTACATTCTATATCTTCTTTATCATATTTCTCTATACTATCTAAAAATTCACCTACTTCTATTTTCTTTTTAATTTGTGTTTCAACAAACATCTAGCTAAGAAGTAGAGGGTGTATAAAAACCTTCCACTTTTAATATAACATGTTTCTTGATTATTAAAACAGCAAACCAGTTAAAATTATAAACAACCTAAGCTAGATATAAGCATGTACAAACTCTCACCAAGTAAATTAAATCTCATGCAAGAATGTCCGCGCTGTTTCTGGCTTACCTTACATAAGATATGGAAAAGACCAACAGGCATTTTTCCTTCCCTACCTTCTGGCATGGATAGAATATTAAAGACACATTTTGACAGATTTATGAATAAGCAAGAATTACCACCTGAATTATGTGAAAATCATTCCTGCAAAAATCTGAGATTATTTGATAATAAGGCATTACTAGATATATATAGGAATAATAAGAAAGGCCTATCTTGTATAGATAAGAAAGGCAATATTCTTATGGGAGCAGTAGATAATTTAATGATAAATAATAAGAATAATAAGCTCATTGTATTAGATTATAAAACAAGAGGGTATCCACTTAAAGCAGATACTCATAAACACTATCAATTACAGCTAGATGTATATAACTTCTTATTAAGAGAAAATGGGTATAAAACAGAAGATTTTGCGTTTTTGCTATTTTATGTACCTAAACATGTCACATCAACAGGAGAGGTAATATTTGACACCCTATTAAAGAAGATGCCTGTATCTGCCAGTAATGGCAAGAAGCTCTGGCAGAAAGCTTTGAAGTTGTTAGATGCCAAGTGTCCTGAGCAGGGTTGTGAATGGTGCCAGGCTGTGAGAGATAAGGGTGAGGAGGTTTAGGAAAATCAGTTCAAAGAAAAAAGCCAGAGAGTGTATGCAAGAAGAAGAGCATTAATTAGATTTGAGCATTTTTCTTGCACGTTTGGAAAGAACAACGCCCTTTGAATCTAAAAATTTTAAGGCTGCTAATAAAACTTCTTTATCTACTATATTCCCACCTAGACCAAAAAATTTTCTTTTGTAATTAAAAATTAGATTTCTGCTTATCCCTGTATTAAATACATCAACACTCTTTAAATCTGTATAAGGAACATTCTTTGGAAGGAAAAAGTCAGTATAAAATGAGTCTTTTCCAAGTTTAATATTTGCCACAAGCTGAGAACCTCCTGGGGAGAGCTTTATAGGCAGACTAAAAATATAGAATATCCATCCCCTGCTTTTAAGCCTGAATGATAATGCCTCAGGATTTTTTCCCTTTTCGTGATGTTGTAATGTTTTTTTAACATTTTTATTGACACCATAATAATTTCTAAGAGCATAAATCAATACAATAACAAAGATAATTGGAAGTGCTATCATAGAGATTAATATCAATATTGCCAGTGTGTCCATAATGTTAGATGTTTTTAGAGATTTTTAAATCTACGTTTTTATAAAAATCAAGCTCCTCGTCGCCCCCAGCTCCCTATCTCAATACCTGAACATTAATTCAAGCTCCTTTCAATCTCCATCACCCTTCTCAACTTAATCAATCTCTCCCTGCCCATAATACCAGTTTTAATAAAATCTCCTGAAAAGCCAACACATAAATCAGCTAGAAAATCATCCATAGTCTCACCAGAGCGATGTGAAAATACCATTGCTAGGTTATGCTTCTTACACTCCTGCACAACCTTAGCCACTTCTAACAAAGAACCAATCTGATTAGGCTTAACAATCACAGCATTAACACCAGTCTTACTAGCATGCCTCACCTTCTTAACATCTGTAACAGTTAAATCATCACCTACTATCAACAACCTCTTCTTATCAACCTCTTTCTCTAAATTTAAAAATCCAGAATAATCCTCTTCTTGCAAAGGATCTTCTACATAAAACAAACCATACTTATCTATTAATGTAGCAATATAATCAATCTGTTCCTGCCTATCCCTTATCAATCTCTTATTCTCATAATGATAATATCCTCTTTTAAAAAATGAAGAAGCAGCCACATCTAACCCAATTCTCACACCATACTGCTTTTTCAATTCATGTAAAATATCTAACACATCCTCATTATTTAAAGAAGTCATTAATGCATTTTCATCATTTGTCTTCACCTTCCAGCTTTTCTGCTTCTTCTTTAAAAGCTTCTTAGCTCTTTCATAAGCATGCACATTCTTAGTCACAGCTCGTGAAAATTTCTTCTCATTTGGAATTAGTAAAAATTCCTGAAAATCTGGTTTTCTGCCAGTAGAATGCATACCACCACCTATACAATTACCAACAGGCATAGGCATTTTCGGCTTCTTACCATCATTAAATACATCATTAATCATCTCCCATACCTGCTTCTTCCTCTCCTTAGCAGCACCTTTTAAAAATACAGCTTCTAGAACATATCTACAATTACCACCAATCTTGCCATACTTATTCTCAAACCGATCTATCACATCTCCTAGCTTGTCTAAATCATGAAAAGTCTTAATCATGAAATTCTTATGTTTCAATATCTTAGCAAGCATCTTCATCAATCTCAAACTACCTCTAATTCCTTTAGAACTATATGGCTGGACTTCATATTTACCAGTAGACTTTCCAGAAGGAGCACTAGATTTAAATTTACCTCTAAATGTTTCAAGCAAGACTTCAATTGTCCTCTCTCCTCGAGAATTCTTAATAATCTTTGGTTTAACCTCTTTTACAAACATAGATATAACATCAGAAATAGCTTAATAAATATTTCCCTACTCCCTGTATGATGGTTTATTAGAAGATTTATATAATATAATTCTTATAACTATTATATAACTTATAAAGATTATAAAATGAAGATTTCAACAATAGCAGTAATAAATTATGTGAAAGAAAAAAATAAAAGAATTTGGAAATAAAGGAGAAACTTATTGAAAGTGCAAAAAGAGACAATTACATGATCTATTATTTAATGAGGATAATATCCCTGTAGATGAAGTTTTATCAAAAGCTAAAAGTTTCAAAAATTAGGTTCTGAAGGTTTTAGATAACTACTCCTGCTCATCTTCTGGGTTAGCAAGTTCCATTATCTCACCCTCTTCTGCAATCTCTTTAACTTCTCTCTCTTCTTGCTTAATCTTCTTCTCATCGCCTACTTCTTCCTTAATCTTAATCTTCTCAATATCACCCTCTTTCCTAGCTGGCATAGGCCTGTTAACAGATATTGGCAACACACCCTCATCTAATTCAACCTCAGCAATTCTCAAAGGATCATAATGTAATTCATCTAACCTATCTTTATTTAACTTAATCAATAATGGCGCATTCATAGAAATCTGTAATGCTCTGGCTCCTAATATCCTTGCTTTTTCATATTTACTAAACTCTTCACTCATTTTAAATTCCTTATCCAATGAAGTTTTAAAATATTTCCCTATCTACTTCTTACCCCAAACATACTCTTTTATTTTTGGGAACATCTCTTTCCATTTCTCAACACCTAAATCAATAATCTTATCCATATCTTCTTGTTCAATAGCTCCTTCCTTACCTTTCTGTATAGATGTAATCATAGGTTCTTTATCACCACCAATAGCTAAACTAACCCTATATTCAGAAACCTCTTCTTCTTCATAACTCGGGTCAACTACAATAGCATCACCAATCTTATGAAATGTCATATTAAATGATAATGCCTCTTTATTTAATGGTAATGGTTTATCTGTCAACTCATGCTCAATCTCACCTGTTTCCTCATTATAAACAGGTAATCTGGCATTGCCTAACGCTATTAATGCAGCTAATGCAGCTGCATCTAACAAATTACCATCATCATTAATAGCATAAATATCAACAAATACCTGCCAGACCTTCTCTCCTGGCTTAATACATAACTTTTTCATATCAACTAATCCACTCTCTCTAATGCCTCTATCTATAACCCTTGCTAATTCAATAGCATTAATCTTTGGAGGTCCTAAATCAAACTCTTCTGAAGCTAATGGCCCTAATTCAGCTGTAGCCATAAATGTGCCTTCATCAGGTGAAGGTCTTTGCTGAAACAGGGCAGACCATGTACGA
>JBNGDY010000062.1:0-4012 GCA_049975665.1 Candidatus Nanoarchaeia archaeon
ACAAAAACCTCTCTTAAACCATCAATCTCTCTAGATTATCCACTTAATGGTGAAAGAATTAATCCGGGAACTTTAATTAATTTTAGTTTCCATTCTACTCATTTTGCTAATCTTGATCATTTTTGGTATTCACATAATGGAACTAATTATACTATAGCATCTCCTTTTTCTATAAATACCTCTGGATGGGAGTTGGGTGAAAATAGTATAAGTATTTATGTTAATGATACTATTGGTAATGTTGGAAAAAGGGATTATTCTTTTATTATTAATGAAACCATAGGAATAACCCCTACTTATTCAAAATTTAAGGGGAATACAACAGATATTAAGATATTGCCAGATAAAACTAATGTTTCTAATCTTGTTTTAGAGGAAGTTTTGGTTGGGAAAATCAAATTTTTAGAAAATGTTAATGTTTCAGGATTAGACTTAAATGAATATGTTGTTTTTACAAGTAGAGGTATTAGTTTAAATTCATCAGAATTACCTTCTCTAAATGTCTCTGCTAATATTAGTTTATATAACTATCCATCTAATGGCATAAGAAATCCAAGAATAGAGTTAGATGGACAAGAGTGTAATGCTACAACTACTCCTTCTTGTTATAATTTCACTCCATTAAATGCAGAAACAGTTATTTTTAATGTTTCTTCATTTTCTACTTATGAGATTACTGGTGATGAGATTGAGGCTTGTATGGAATTAAATAAAGAAGGAGCCTATTATAAGCAGGTTGGAGATATTGATTCTACTGGAGAAAGTGATACTTGTATTAATATTACTGCTAATGATATTATATTTGACTGTGATGGTTATTCTATAACAGGAGATAGCTCTATAGATGCTATTTATGCTGAAAATGTTAATAATATCACTGTTAAAAATTGTAATATCAGAGGGTTTATAACAGGAACCTTATTTAAAGATGTTAATAACTCTTTTATTGATAATATAAATTACTCAAATATAATACCAAGTATTGAAATAGAAAGAACATCTCTTAATGATTATGATCATAACAATACAATAAGCAACATTTTTGCTGAAGATGGAAGTTATGCCTTATATTTAGAACAAGCTAGTGGCAATACAATAATTAATTTGACAGCTAATAATTTTGATGATAAAGGTATTGACATATATAATTCTTCAAGAAATTATTTTAATAACATTATAATAGATAATACTGCGTATGAAGGAATTTATAGTCATGATGATTCTGATAATAACACCTTTGAAAATATCTTTATAAATGATAGCATAGATGGTATGGATTTTGTAGATGGTGAATTTCTTGTTTTTAATAATATTACATCAAAAAATAATGGTAATCCATTTGGTGGGGATGCATATGGATTTTACTTAGAGAATATTGATAACTCAGAATTTAATAATTTAACAATAGATGATAATGATGGTTCAGGTATATTATTCAAAGGAACTGAAAATAATACATTTAATAATATTGGTGTTGATGGGAATAAAATTGGTTTTGATTTTTATGGTGTAAATAAAAATAACATTTTTACAGACATATATATCAATGATTCCAGTGGTGTTGGAATGAATTTCCGATCGGATACATATAATAATATATTCAGAGATGGATCAATTGAGAATACAGTTAATCAAGATATTAATATTGATGATTCCTCAAATTATAATAACTCTTTTATTAATGTGACATATGATCAAGAAATAATTTCAACAGGAGAATTAATTAGAAAATGGTATTTTAATTGTGATGTTAAGGATAAATCTGGAAATGCTCTTAGTGATGCTAATGTTGTAGGATATAATGTATTAGGTTTAGAGATATTTAGTGATAGTACAAATGAAACAGGTAGTATAGAAATGAAGGAAATAATTGAGTATATTAATACTAATGGCACAAAGAATTATAGTACCCCCCATACCTTTAATGTTTCTAAATCAGGATATTTTGCAAAAACAGGTTATGAAGTTAATTCAACAGTCTATAATCTTACTGAAACTAATAATATTGTTCATATTGTTTATTTAAATAAAGAAGAAGGATCACAAACAAGCGGACCAAGTGGGAATCCCACCTTACCAAGTTATGACTATAATCAAACATTATTATGTGAGGAAACATATTATTTTATTATAGATAATATGAATAACAATGAATTAAACTATACAGAAGAAGATTTGGATATATTATTAGAAGATATAGTTAATAAGATTGGAATGTCTATAAATGAATATGAAGTTATAAGCTATCTTGACAATTGGGAATCAAAATGTGGAGATTTAGTTGATTTAGAATTACCTAAACCAGATGAAGAGCATGTTCCTAGAACAAAACCATCTAATTTCTTTGATACACCTAACTGTTCAACTTTATTAAACAAGACACTAATAATCCCATTAGATTGGGCATTTCCTTGGTGGGGCTGGTCTGGTATAAATGTAGGTAATAAATCCTGTAAAGAATTAGATAGGGATAAATGGTTTTGGAAATATGAGAAAGATGGAGAGTCTTACCAATTGGTAGGATTTAGATTATATTTGATAATTCTTCCATTATTATTTATATTATCTTTTATTTTTATTATATCATTAATAAAAGCATTATTAGGTATGAATAAGATTGAGGTAGATCAAAGAGAAAATGGGATATAAAAAATATTTATTAACTATGATAACCAGTATTTTATTAATTTCTTTAATTAGTGCTTATCCTATCTATGTAAAACCACTTGATGGTAGTGGGAATGTACAGCCAAATACAGATTTTAATTACACATTTAATTTTACTATCAATAATGATTGTTCTGGTGTTTTGCTTTCAAATACATCAACAATTTCTACAGGAAATGATGGTATTGGATTTATAGATATAAATATATCAGATTTATCTATTACTCCAAATTATTATTGTGAATATAGGAATGATTCACTTAGATTAGTTAAACAATTTTCAGATAATATTTTTAATGTTCTTTATGTGGATGAAATAATCTCAAGTGGGAATATAACTACTTCTGGGTGGGTTAATGGGAGATTTAATTGGACTACTGATAATTGGAATAATTTTGATGGTTCTCTTTTAACATTTAATGAGAGCAAATTAACTACAAAATATTATAATAAAACAGAAATTAATGATACTTTCTGGAAATCTGATGGCACAAGCACAGCAACAGGTAATTGGGATATTGGGAGTTATAATATAACAGCAACATCCTTCATAGGAGATGGTTCACAATTAACAGGCATAGATTCAGGATGGACAGGGACAGCTACATCAGATTTAAACATGTCTGGATATAGTATTGGTAATGTAAGTGATTTGTTAGTAAATAAAACAATTACTTCAAATATTGAACCACAAGATAATACAAGTATAATCTCTTTTCATCCTGATGCTTATGGATATGGAGAACCACGAATTGAATTTTTTAAAAATGCAGATGCAGAAAATTATAATCCTACATTAAGGTTTTATGGACATGCTACAAATAGGGGGGATAAAAGATATACAGATATTTATATTGATAATTGGGGGAGGTTGGTATGGGATGGCACTTTTACTTCTTTAACGGTGAATAAAAAGTTTTCAATAGGGGGTTATGTTTCAGAAACATCATATGATGACAAAAATGCTTTTATGCTTGGTGCAAGAGATGGTTATATAGGACTAAATGCAAAGAGTGGTCCAGGACAATATGTAACTCTTTTTGGAACAGATAGAAATAGAGCCGGACCTACAAATTGGTGGCTGATGGCAGATTGGCAAGAAGCAACATGGGATTTTAATCTTCCTTCTACAGACCAGAATCACTTAGGAATACATGCAGGTAATGGAAGTGCAATAGATAAAATCATATATCTCACTCATGATGCCACAGATGGAGAGATAGGCACATTATCAGGTGATATTAATCTTAAACCTAATAGTTCAAAAGTTAAGGTAGATGGCAATATCCATGCTGGCTACTTTATAGGAGATGGTAGTTTGTTAAGTAATGTGAATTATACAGAG
>JBNGDY010000063.1:0-4007 GCA_049975665.1 Candidatus Nanoarchaeia archaeon
GGTGATAAGATAGTTAGTGGTGATGAAGCAGAGAGTAATAATTGGGTGGGGGGTACAGAAAATATAGATGCAAATAAAAAAGCTTTTAAAAAATGGTATAGCGGAATACAAAATCCAACAAGTGAGCCTAATGTTGATGGTGGGGATGGGCCAGAAACTCCAACAGGAGAAGACTCATTCCTAGCTGGATTATTTGGACTTACAGAAGGTTCAGGACCTTCTGCATTAGTATCAGGTTTGCAATGGGCAGGTACTGCATACCTATTTGGACAGCTAGCAGGTGGCATGTTTGGATTAGAAGATGATAATAAGCAAGCGCTTTCTACTGCATTAGCTAGTGGTGCTTTTGTATATAAATCATTAATGAGTTGGAAAGGTGCTGCAGAAGGTGGGGCATTAGAATGGTTAGGTCCAAGTGAAGCTGGATTTGCAGGTGCTAATACACCATTTATCATGGGTGTTGGAGTAGCAGCAGTTGTCTTCTTATTATCATATAAAGATAAAGAAACCATGATTATTGAATTTCAATGCCAGCCATGGCAAGCACCTACTGGTGCTGATAATTGTGAAATGTGTAATGAACAAGAAGGATGTTCTGAATATCAATGTAAGAGTTTGGGACAGAATTGTGAGCTAGTTAATCAAGGTACAGAAGAAGAGCGGTGTGTTTCAGTAGATGTAGATGATGCTACTCCACCTACTATTAAGCCAGATGAGAATGTGTTAACAGAAGGGTATAAATATGCAGATGTTAAGATGTCACCTCCAGGCCCTGGTTTTAAAATACAGAAAGAAGATGGTGGATGTATAGAAGCATTCACACCTGTTAGATTTGGATTAATTACAGATGAGCCAGCACAATGTAAGATAGATTATAATGCAACAGCATTTGATGATATGGCATATTATGTAGGTAATAACTTGTATAAATATAATCATACTGAACAATTATCACTGCCAGGACCTGCTCATTTAGAAAATCTAACAATAAAACATGATGGTAAATTCACTCTATACACACGATGTAGAGATAAGAATGGTAATGTAAATGAAGCAGAATATGCAATCCAGTTCTGTGTAGACCCTACACCAGATAATACTGCTCCACAAATCAAGGCTACATCTATAAATAATGCAGGATGTGTAGCATCTAATAAAGATTCAGCTAATGTAGAGTTTTATGTCAATGAGCCAGCACAATGTAGGTGGAGTCACCAAGATCAATCATATGAAAATATGAATAATGAAATGGAATGTGATGAGGAGATTTATGAGATGAATTCAATGCAACTCTATACCTGCCAAGCTAATCTAACAGGCATAGCACGAGATGCTACTAATTTCTATGTAAGATGTAAAGATCAACCTAATAAACCAGAAAATGAGAGAAATGTTATGGCAGAGAGTTATAAGTTTTCTTTAAGAGGTTCTCAACCATTAAAATTAACAGGTTTAAAACCAAATGAGACTGTTTATTCTGGTATTAATCCAGCTCCATTACAATTAAGAGTAGAGACATTATTTGGTTGTCAGAAAGGCAGGTCAATCTGCTATTATTCTAATACTGGAGAGGAAAATAGCTATATTATGTTTTATGATACTGATAATGAAGATGGTATACATACTCAACGATTAGATTTAGAAGATGGAGAACATACATATTATGTAAAATGTGTAGATGAAGGAGGTAATGTTGTTAAGAGTTCAACAACATTTAATGTAGAAATAGATACATCTGCTCCTACTGTTGCAAGGGTTTATAGAGAAGCTGATAAGTTAAAATTAATTACAGTTAGGAAAGGTGAATGCTCCTATTCATTAAATAATTGTGATTTCTTATTTGAAGAAGGTATAGAAATGCCTTATGCCAATTCTACTGAACATGTTGTTGAATGGGATGATAGTAAGACATATTATATTAAGTGTAGAGATGATTATAGAGAAGCTGGTGCTGATTGTTCAATAATTGTTAAGCCAAGTAGGTTAAAATGAGAAGAAAATATGAAAATGTTGGAAGAAAGAGTTTAATGAGTAGCGAGAGGATAGATAATAAGCAAGTATATTCTGAAGTAATAGAAATTTCTCCAGAATTAGCAGAACAAGCAAGACAAACACATCCACACCTTGCTAGCTGGCTAGAGTCACAGGCTGGACAAAATTATGAGGAAAGATTAGCAAGAAGTCTATAAATTTATAAATCCTATTTTCTAGTTAAACTTATGAGGGAAAAAAGAGGACAACATATTTTAGGCATGCCTTTTGGTGTTATCTTTTCTATATTCCTGATTATTGTGTTTATTGTTATTGCATTTATTGCTATTGGACATTTTCTTGATATAGGTAAATGTGGTAAGATCGGACAATTTTATGATAAATTACAAGCAGGAGTAAGAGAAGCTCATTTTTCTCAAGAGAGTAATGTATTATTTGAACCTGATTTACCATCTGGTATAGAGCAGATATGCTTTGGCAATCTATCTAAGGAAATCACAAATCAAGAAGCATATAATCAAATAGAGATATATAAACAAGGAGATAATATCTTCTTATTACCTCAGAATGAGGCATGTGAAATGTCAAATAATCAGATAAGATATTTAAATATTAGTAAGATGATTGAACAAGAAAATCCTTATTGTCTGCCAGTTGAATCTTTTAATATAAAAAAGGGTTTCTATAGTGGTGTTGTTATAGAAGAACAATAGGTTTAAATAACCTTGATAATTGTTATTTATAACTATAATTAGGGTTAAGATGAAATTTAGAATATTTTTAAAAAAACATCCAGAAGTAAGGAAGATATTCGGTAAGCAGGAAATTAATATTATGAATAAACAGTTATTAGGTATTAGATTAAGCCAGTCTGAAAAAAATCGATTATCACGGGATATTAGGCCTAAATTAAAGGTTATTAATGAATTATCTAATTTTAAAGAGCATTTTGATTTAAAAAAGGGTTTGGAAAATAAGCAGATTATCAGACATGCTTTAAATGTTATCTTAGATGATGAGGTTGCTAATAAAATAAAAGAAATATGGTTAGCTGGTTCTATTATTAGTGGCAAGATGAATATTAGATCTGATATTGATATGGTTGTGCTATTTAAGCAAATAAATAAAAACCAGGCATTCTTATTTAGAAAAAGAATAGCTGGCAGGGTAGATGATAGAGTAGATATACAGGTGTTTAATATATTGCCTGATAAGATTAGAAAATCAATATTAAACAATCATAAGGTGTTATATAAGAATGAATAGAAGAGGTGATAAGATTGCAGAGATTAAGCAGTATTTAAATGAGTTAGAGGAGATTGTACCAGATAATTTTAATATATATAAGGATAGTATAGAGAAGAAAGCTGCTTGTGAGAGATATTTTGAGAAGATTGTTGAAGCAGTAGTTGATTTAACATTTTTATTAATTAATAAAAATGTGGATAATGATAAGCAGGCATTTGATGTTTTAATAGATGAGGGGATAATAGATACGGAGCTAGGTGAGAAATTAAAAGATGCTAAGGGTATGAGAAATATTATTGCACATGAGTATGGGGTGATAGATGATAGATTAGTATTTGAATCTATTCAACATGAACTAATTAGGGATGTTGCTAAATTCTTAGAGGTGTGTAATGAGAGCACAATTTAATTTTACATGGTTATTTGCTATTATTGCAGGTGCTGCTTTCCTATTTCTAGCTATATATGGTGTTAATCGGCTTGTTAATCAAGAGAGTTATCAATCTAATACAGAAATAGCTAGAAAATTAGAGGTGATTACAGATCCATTACAAGCTGGTTTTGCTTCATCTAGTTATGGTAGGATTGATTTTCAGAGAGAGACTAAGATAGAGCAGGAGTGTTCTGATATGGGATATGGAGAAAATAGATTAAGTGTTGCTACTAGGACAGGTATAGGTGAGAAATGGCAAGAGCCATCTGCATGGATATCTACTAACAAATATATATTTTTATCAGGAGCAGGTGAGGAATGGTATGTATTTTCT
>JBNGDY010000064.1:0-3984 GCA_049975665.1 Candidatus Nanoarchaeia archaeon
CACAACAGACTGCTTGCTAATAATAATCAACAACTTAGAACAATTAGATAAAACATTAGAAACACTAAAAACCACACAAGCTAATAAACTCATCATCCTAAATCCATTACAGGAAATAGATAAAAGAAAAACAAGAGAAAGAATCAAATCTAAATATCCAAAATTAAACTTTCTCATATCACCTAATCAAGAAGAAATAAAACAACACCTCTTCAACCTCTTCATACCTAGCAGGTTTATAAGAGTATATACAAAAGAACCACGCAAATCAGCAACAAAACAACCACTCCTTCTAACATCTAATTCAACAATTGAAGACATGGCTGAAAAAATACTAAAAGGTATGTCAAAAAAAATCAAACAAATAAAAATCTGGGGTCCCTCATCAAGCTTTCCATCACAAACAGTTGGATTAGAACACAAATTAAAAGATAAAGATATTGTTGAATTACATGTGAATTAAAAAATCTCCTTACCCTTAAATATTCTTTCTAAATCTTTACTCTCAGTTGCTTGTTCAATGCTTTGACAATACTCTCTTTCCTCATCCCCTATCCTGCTCTCAACTATATACCTCTCCCCTTCTAACTCTAATTCTAATTTAGGCATAAATATCTATAAAAAACAAATTATAAAAATCTTCCTATCCCTCATCCATAATGAAAAAAACTAAACTATTCTTATTACTATCACTAACATTTATCCTTCTCCTACTATCCATATCTAATCATCAAACAATCACTGGCACAATAACATCAATTAAATATCAGCAATCAAGAATTACAATAACACTAAATAACTCAAACCTAACCTATATCATCTTCACTAATCAAATCCTTAATTTAAAACAAGGACAAACCATCACAATTAAAGGATATGAAGAAGAATATAAAAATAAAAAACAAATAATAGTAAATAAAATTATTACCTCCTTTTCTTAGACTGGTTAGATGAACCCCATGCAGCCATACCTATTAATATTAAATTTACAATAGGTATTAATGCAATTAATATTGCCCACCATCCAGGCCTTCCTATCTTTTCCATAGTCTTCCATACCCAGGCAATACTATAAATTGTAAATATTATCTGAGCAAAAAAACTCACAACAGGAATAACAAACCCAATCAATAATAACCATGGCCACCAATGCATACCAGATGCCATAAATGCTATTAATGCAGGCCCAATACCTGGTATCCAAGCCAAACCTGGAATAGAGACCTTTGCCTTCTGCCCAATCCTCATAAAAGCAAAAGAGGTGAAGATATACAAGGCAACAACTAATGCCAATATGCCAATAAATATACCAGCACCTAATGCCAACAATCCACTACCTAATGCAAGATCACTATAACTAGCTGTTTGTAAAAACATATACAACTCCTTTCATAATTTTCATAAAAGATTTAATAAATAAAAGTATATAAAATTAATGCTTTACATACTCCTTGCATTACTAACAGGCATAATAGCTGGGTGTATAACAGGCCTAATACCTGGCTTGCATATTAATCTTATCACTATCCTTCTTATATCTTTATACCTAACATTTTCACCCATCACACTTATTATTTTCATCACCTCAATGGCAATTACACACACCTTCTTAAACTTCATACCAGCAATCTTATTAGGAGCACCAGAAACAGACACTGCATTAAGTATAATGCCAGGACATCACTTCTTACTAAAAGGCAAAGCACAAGAAGCTATTCTACTAACATTAAAAGGCTCTCTCATAGCAATCCTTCTTCTAACAATAATCATCCCCATCTTTCTCATCACTATCCCACTAACATACCAATTTATAGAAAGAATGATGTCTTTCTTTTTAATATGGATTTGCATCTTTCTCATATATAATGAAAAACCACTCCTACCAGCATTAATTATATTTATAACAGCAGGATTTCTAGGCATAGCTACATTAAACATACAAGTAAATCAACCACTCTTACCATTATTAACAGGATTATTTGGCACCTCAACCCTGCTCTACTCAATCTCCTCCTACCAAAACATACCAAAACAAGAAATAAATAAAATAAAAATAAATAAAAAGCAATTAATCAAACCAACAATAGCAACAGCAATAATATCTCCTATCTGCTCATTCTTCCCAGGATTAGGCAGCTCACAAGCAGCAATTATCTCATCAAGTATTATTAAATTAAATAAAAAACAATTCCTCATCCTCCTCGGCAGTATTAACACACTGGTTATGTCTGTCTCATTCCTAACATTATACTTAATAGGAAAATCAAGAACAGGTGCTGCAGCAGCTATACAACAAATTATCCAACTATCTCCATCTACACTCTCCTATATTCTACTCACAATCATTATCTCATCCATTATTGCATACCTGCTAGCTTGTAAAATCAGTATAATATTTACAAAAAATATACATAAATACAACTATAGATTAATATCAACAATCATTATCCTTCTTCTAACAATCTCCACATTACTAATCTCCAATCTCATAGGCATGCTCATCTTAATCACTTCAACATTATTAGGACTGACATGTATTTATTTAAATGTAAGAAGAAGCTTATTAATGGCTAGTTTATTAATCCCAACGATTCTTTTCTATCTACCCTAACAATAACCATAACACCACACCAAGAATAATCAATACTAAGAAAATAATAATCAACCATAACCACCACTTACTCTTCTTCTTACCCTCAACATCCTGATTATCTTGATTAGATTGTTGTGATTGATAAGAAGGCATGCCCTTATTAGATTTCTGTCTTACTTGTTGATTAGTAGATGCCTGCTTTGGTTGTTGTTTCTTCATAAATGTAGATGCCTGCTTCTTTGTCTCCTGTGACTGCTTGCCCTTACTATCTACTTGTTTAGCAGCTGCTTCAACATCCTGCTTACTATAACCAGATTGAATAAGCTTATTTTTCAAAGCAGAAATAGGATATTTATCTTTATATTTTCTAAGATAATTCACCACCTTTTGATTAACCATAAGCAACTTAAGAAACCCTATTATTTAAATGTTTTCTTAACCATCTATATAAAAAATCCTGCTTATCCTCTAAATAATCATTAAGCATTTTTAATATATCTCTCCTAATTCATAACCCTTATTAAATTCCAATATAAATCTAGCTAATTCAAACAACACTTTTCAAAACCAATTCTGCAACTCAACCTGCTTATCTGCTTCCCTTCCAAATATACTCTCAATATATAACTTAGTTAACTCCAAGCCCTGCCTAGTATAAGCAGGTATCTTAAAATTATCAGACAATTCTAATGCAGGTTCTAAATACTTAATAATAGAACCATGTGAAATAGTAAAAATAATCTTGCCCCCACATTTTAAACACTTGCCAGATAAAGGAGGTCTTCTATACTTACTATTACATTTAACACATCTAAATTGTTGTTGTGAAAATTTCCTTAAATTACCTCTAATATCCCTAATAAAATGCCTCTCTATAACCAATCTAGCAACATCATCACCATCCACAGCCCTAATCTTACTAACCAACTCCATCTGATTTCTAACCTTCTCTTTCATAGTAGGCAAAACCTTATATGAACAATTAAATATACCAGTATTAAAATTACTAGTTGAATGTGTAAAAGCAAGATTACTAAATGGGTCCTTACCATCCCTTAATCTATGCTTAACAGTTTCCACATTAACCTCAGAAGAATGCTTACCCTCTTCAGCTAGCTCATACAATTCCAATGGATAACTAGATGTAACAAAATCCAATATCTGATCATCTACCTCTCCTGCACGAATATGTGCATTTAATACTAAAGGGGCATCCTGCCTCCCACCCCGATGATCAGGTAAAAATTTCTCTGAAAAATTAATTAAGGTATCTAATAATAACATAAAACCAGCTTCATCACCATCGCATTGAAAAGATGTAATTCCATTACCTACTACCATATGATTACTAGTATTAACATTTAAACAATAACTCACTTCCTCTCCAACCT
>JBNGDY010000065.1:0-3881 GCA_049975665.1 Candidatus Nanoarchaeia archaeon
GGAGATGTGTGCTTTCGTGCTACGCACATTTAGTCAAAATCAAAGATTTTGAAATTTATAATTAAAATTTTTCCACCCCAAGAGAGACTCGCGGTTTTCCTGAGGGAAAACAGATAGTCAGCTATGCCGAGATTATATTTCCGAGGCCTTACATTTGCTACTGCATAAAACCCCACAATTTCTTAATTCACAAGAGGTTATATCCTTAACATTTTCTGCTTCTTTGCTTCTCCAGATTTCTTTAATTGAATTACTATAAATATCTCCTATTGGTTTTCTTGATTGGTTGCATGGCAAAACCAATCCTTCTGCGGTGACAAATAAACCTCTCCTTAATGCACTACATCCATAAAATTTTGAATTTCCGAGGCCTTCATTATATCCTGCAGGATATAATCCACTTCTTTCAAGACTTACTCTATACTTTTTAGATAAATCAAATATTTGATTTCTTAATCTAGGAAATTGATCGGAAACATCTCCCAGGTTTTTTCCATATCCAATTTGCATGAGAAGATTAAACCTTATTTTTGAGCTCATTTCTTCTGCTAAATAAAATAAATCTTCAATTTCAGATTCGTTTTCTTCCATTACTGTAAAATTAATAGTCGTATCTAATCCAACAAGCCGAGATCTTTTAATTGCATCAATTGTTTTATAATAATTTTTTGTTTGTGTTATTTGATTATGAACTTCTTCTGTTGCTCCATGCAGACTTATATTTAATTTATCTATATATTCTGACAATTTTTCAATGTTTTTTTCATTAATTAAACTTCCATTTGTAGTCAATTCAATATTTTTAATCCCTGAATTTTTTGAATAATCCAAAAATTCAAAGAAGTTTGGATGTTGCAAAGGCTCTCCCCCTGTTAGTTTTATTTTTTGCCCTCCAGAATTTCTAAATTCTCTTACTATTTCTTCTAATTTTTTATTTGGAATAAAAATATTTTTTCCAGATTCATTCCAACAATGGATGCATCTTTGGTTGCATTTTTTTGTTAATTCAATTTCAATGTCTATTGGAGAATAAAATCCCCAATCTTTTACTCTTGTTTCTTCTGGTATAAACTGTCTTATTTCTTTTTTTGATTCTAAGATTTCCTTTTCTCCATCGCTTATCCAAAATTCATCTTCTCCAAATAACCCCCACCCTTCACTACATTTAACCAATTCAAGATTTTTTCCTTCAATTTCAGAAAGGGAATAATCTTTTTGGATTATTCCATTACAAGGTGTTCCCGGATGATGTAGTTTTTTCATTTTCTAAAGAGGCTTTAAATTCTTGTTCTATTTTATTTAATTCCTTTCCAAACACCTCTTTAAAACTTTCTTCTTCGGATTTTTCTTTAATTTTTTTAATGAATTTAGGAACTTTGTCTCTCCCGAATTTGTTTATCAAAAATTGAAAAAATAATGCAGATTGTTGATATGAATAATTATCATCCCAATCTTCTTTTTTTTCTAGATTTTTAAAATCCACAAATTTTTTTATCTTCAATGGATAATCTCCAAAAGATAAATATTCACAAATCCCTTCCTGAATCCAAATGTGAGTTTGCCTTGGCCAAAGTATCCTTCTTATAAACATGTGTGCAAGTTCATGAAGTATTACTCTCTCAAATTCTTCTTCTTTATGCCCCTTTCTTTTTGGAAAGTCTTTTTTATTCAAAATAATAATTCTTCCATTATTTAATGCAGAACCAACAACAAAAAATTCTGGTTTTTTACCTCTTTCTAATTCATAAAACTTATCAAAATCCTCAAATGATAAAATTTCAATAAAAATATCTCCAGGCTCAAAATCAAAAAAATCTACTAAAAAATTAAACTTATCACTAATTAAATCTTTATACTCTAAAGTAAGCATACTTCTATAATGTATTGGCATTTTGAATTAATAGGTTGCACAATGACAATTGTCACATGCAGCATCACAAGAGTATTCTGCCATGTCATAAACTCCTAACCTATTATCTTCTCCCTTAAGGGTTTCGTAGGTTGGTGTTTTTATAGACATAGCTCTTATCTCTGTTAGAGATGCTTGTCCTATTTCTTCTGCCTTTTTTTCTAAGGTTTCCATCTTAACATATTAGTCCTCTCGTATTTAAAAACTTTATTGTGTTATTTGCCATAGTTTCGTCCTCAAACTCTTCAGATAAATTATTAATTGTAAAAGATTCTCTAGAATAAAGATTTTTAATTAAACTAAAAAATTCAGGGTTAATCAAAATAACTGAATGAGTATTTGAACAGTAAACCGCATAATCTTCTCCTTCTTTTCTATATTTTATCTTGTCAGGAATTCTCAGTTTTTTGTCTCTTGGCATAGATATCTCTTGTTGCAATTTCCTATTCATTTGCACAGGATTTTTTGACCAAGGATCTGGAGAATTATGACTCCCTTCTTTTATTTTTCCCGCTTCTCTACAGCCCAAGGAACATACATCTAATTCTGCACAAGGATAACATTTTTCTGGAACAAAACTTCCATCTCTCCATTCTTTCATATTTTTCCAGATATCTCTCAAATTATCTTCTATTAGATTCCCATATTTCTTTGAAACATGGGTACACGGAGTAACATCTCCATTCGGATCAATAGAAATTGTCATTTTTCCAGCTGCACAATCCCTTCTAAAAAATTGTTCGTATTTTTCAGGATTATCTACAATGCAACGAGGAATTGGTTCAACAACATCAACACTCATTCCAAAATCATTTTGTAATGCCAATAAACCATCAAGAGTTTTTACAACACTATCTGGAGATAATTCTAATTCAGAATCCATATATTCGCAGGTACTTGCAGGTGTAGCACAAAAAGCATTTACACCTAATCTATGTAAAAATTCTCCAGTTTCATAAACTTGATCTTTATTTAAATCTGTAACTACCATATTTACTCCGGTAGGAATTCCATTTTTTAACAAAGTCTCTAAACCCCTTACTGCTTTTGAATAATTTTTTGTTTGAGTAATATAATTATATGTTGTTTCATCAGCACTTGAAAGTGAGCCAAAAACACTCAAGATTCCAGAATCTTTTATTTTTTGTGTATCTTCATAATTTACTAAAACAAGATTTGAATTCATTTTAACATCAGTGTCATTTTGTGAAAAATATTTTGCTAACGGATATAGTAAATCTCTACGCAATAAAGGTTCTCCACCAGTTAGAACAACTTCAAAAATTTCATTATCTACAATTTGTTTTGCTATTTTCATAGAATCTTCTAAAGAAATACCTTTATCTTGTTTTGACAAACCCCTCGTGGAATTATAACAATATCTACATAAATTATTGCACCCATAGGTTAATGCCATCTGTGCAGTAACAGGGGATTTTAATTCTCGGTATGTAGGAATTGCTTTTTCCATATATTTAAGATAGTAGCATATTATTTAAGGTTTTTGGATTGTAACTTTTTAGTTAATACAGGTTTTAATCTTCTTTTAAAAAAAGAAGCAAAAGCGAGTCTCCAAACCCAAAAAAATTTATTTTCTTTTTAGAAAAAAGAAACAAAAAGAAAGCACACATCTCTCATTTAATGGGTTTTACAGACGGAACCCACCGTCCTAAAGTGTCCTCTTTAAAATTAATATGGCTCACGACTTTGATTTTTTGGCTTCGCCAACATTGCATTAAAAATCAATCCCTCCAAGTATTCGGGAGAGTTGAACAGGGGTTCAACTCAATTTTTGCACAATATAATTTTAGAATTTCGTTTTTATTTAGTGCAAAAACTCTTCGGAATTTTTTGCTTCGCAAAACCACTTGCAGTTATTCCTCGTCCTTCCAAGTATTCAGGAGAACAGAACAGCTATTACATTCCATTTTCCTCACTTTGTTCGGAAAACGTTGCTCAAACACCACATAGA
>JBNGDY010000066.1:0-3652 GCA_049975665.1 Candidatus Nanoarchaeia archaeon
CATAATGGTAAAACGAAATTCAACAGCGTTATGTAATATTAATCATATAACACAGTTTTAATTATTGGCTGTAGAAGCAAGTGATATATTATTAGGAGGATATTAGTTTTATTTTAAATCTTTCTAAACAGCTTTTATTGCCAGTTAACTTCTTAACAATAAACAAGCTTATCTTCAGCACTCATTTGTCGCTTTGAGACTGATTTTATTATATGGGATTTATTAAACTATCGAAGGGACAGGGATTGTGCAAACTTAATTTAGGGGATATGTCATGACATATACATTTTAATTATTGGCTAATCTTCTCTATCTGGGATGTGCCTTCTTTCTTAATCCTTATCACATTATCTACAAAACTCTCTATCTTAGGTTCATGGCTGACTAAGATGGTTTGTTCTGCATCCAGCTCTTGAAAGATATCTCTCATTTTATCTAATTGCTCTTCTGAAAAACCATCAGTTGGTTCATCCAGGATGACTAGGTCTTTAGTCTTAATTCTTGATAATAAGGAGTTTAATACCTGGTTTAATGCTAGTCTATAAGCTAATGCAACAGCTGTTCTTTCACCCCCAGATAGGAATTCATAATCTATTTCATAATCCTGATTTTCAATAATTGGTGTAAAGTCTTCATCTAGCCGAACTTTTAATGAATCTGATACCAGTATGGCAAACCACTCTGAAAAGATTCTAGAAAATTCATTTCTTAATTTAGCCATAACATTATTTTCTGTAACTGTAATAACATATAAGAATCTATCATTTAACCAGTCTTGCAACCCTCTTAGATAGTTTAATTCCTGCCTAGCTTGTTCCTTCTTGCTAATATCTCCTTCTAATTCTTGTAATTGCTTTTTTAATAATTCTAATTCCTTATTTTTCTCAGCTAGTGAGATTTCCTTATTTCTAGCTTGTTCTTGTATTTGATTGAATTCTTGTTCCTTTTTTATAGAGATATTTTCTGTTTCTTCATACCCTTTTAATTTATTTGAAATCTGTTCTTGCTTCTCTTTTAAACTGGCAATTTCATTATTGGTTCTGTCTAATACAATTGAATCACTCTTGATTTTTGTTTCTATATCTCTTTGGTGCTGGAATTTAATCTTGTTTTGTTCTAATTGATATTTATCTTTTTCATAATTATTAATTAATTGTTTTGTAGCTTCTATATCTTTTATAAGCTGATTTCTTGTTTCTATCTTGCTTACTAATTCTCTGTCAGCATCGTCTATATCATACTGGCTTTTCTTAGCTATCTTATCTTTATGTTCTTGACTTACTCTCTGGTAGCAGGTAGGACAATTATCTAGGTTAGATACTTTATCTTTTAGTGTTAATGCTTGTTCTTTTTTTGACTCTAGAACAGAGATTTTAGAATTGAGTTCCATATAGGATTGATGATATTGTTCTAATTTCTCTTTATGCTTTTCTAGTAGATTATTGGCTTGTGTTAATTTTTCTTGTGAGAAATTTATTTTCTCTTTTACTTGTTTCTGCATGTTCATAATCTCTTTCCCAAGCCTGTTAGCTAAATCCTGCTTGCCTTGGATAGATGCTTGCAGATTAGATAGTTCTGAGTCTAATTTCCTCTTTTCTTCAATTGTTTTTCTGATCTCTTGTAATGATTGTTCTTTTTCCTGCTTTTCTTTAACTAGTTTATTATATTCTAATTGTAGATTGTTGATTTCTCTTGATAATTTAATCTTGTATTCTTTTTGATTTTGTAATTTTTCTCTTAACACATTAAGCTCTTGTATCTCTGCTTCCTTCATCTTAATATTTTCTTTAATTTTTTGCAAGAAGATTTGTAGGTTTTCCTTAATCCTCTTATATCTATCTACACCAAATATATGCCTTAATGTGTCTAATCTGATTTCTGGTCTTTCTTGTATAATTGCCTTCATCTCTTCTTGTGGTGTGTAGACTGTAAATTTGTATAGGAGATTGGATTTTTTTAAAAATTCCTTTGGATATTTTAGTAATGTGATGACTTTGTTTTTCATTTCTGATGTTGATAACTCTTTTTGTTCTTGGTTGATTGTTATAGCATTATAGTTTTGTGTGATGCTTTTACTACTTTTTTTTAAATGTCTCTCTAATATGATTTGATTGCCATCAATATCTACTTCTAGAATAACTTTGGCATTATCTTCTCCTTGTCTTATCAAGGATGCACCTTTTTGTCCTGGTTGTAATCCAAATAAGGCAAATTGTAATGCTAATAAGATAGATGTCTTACCTGCACCTATATCTCCTGAGAGTAATGTGGCTCCTTCTGGAAATGTTATTTCTAATTGTTTATAGCTTCTTATATTTTCTAATTTTAGTGTTTTTATAATCATTTTAAATCTATTTGCAATACCTTCTTTAAATCATCTATTAATCTATTTTCAAATATGGTTGATTTTTCATCTTCATTTTTTTCTATTGATAATGCATTCATTAATTGTGGTAGATATTTGTTGAAATCAGCTGGATTATTCTTGTTATAATCCTCTATAATCTTTTCTTCTATATGCTCCATATTTTCCAAATCTTCTAATCCGGACTGGATTTCTGTTTCTCTTGCTTCTAAACTTGATATGCTTCTTAGGAATGCATATGCTTGTTTCTTTTTTACAAAATCTTCTATTTCATTAAATCTTATATCTCCTGTTTTGCCTTGTTCTAGTTTGCCTTTTAATTTTAGTAAGAAGATTTTATCATTGAGATTGAGTTTGTTGATTGCTTCTATTATCTGCTCTGTGGCTGTTAGTGCATTTGTAATATCTAATTCTAGATATTCTACATCTTTTAATTTGATTTTTACATGCTTTACTTCTATTTTATTATTCCATTCTACTATGCAGAAACTGCCTTGTCTTAAATCAGCCAGTTCTTGGAAGTTATTTGGAAAGATTGGGCCTGGATAGACATAAGATGCATTAGCTTCTGTTTTCTTAAACACTTTGTGGATATGTCCAAATGCATAATAATCTGCTAGTGGTAATTTTTCTTTTTCTAAATATTCCATTGGTATGTTGCCTACCACATCTTTAATTGTTGTATGTAGCATGAATATGGATGCTGTCTGAGGGGAGAAATCTACTTTTTGTAAATCTTGTATCTCCATGCCTGATTTCTTGCCTGAATAACCAAATATTGCTATATTATTATGCATATATGGTTTTAATTTAATCTTGCCATCTTGTTCTTCTGCTTGTTCTACATTTATACAAAAGCCTGCTTTTTCTAATACATCTAGAAATGTTTTGCCTGATGCAGAGAAATCATGACTACCTGCTATTAGATAAACAGGAATATTAGCATCTTTTACTTTTTTAAATTCTGCAAATGTCTCTTTTAATATTTCAATAGGAGGGTATGCAGAATCAAATAAGTCGCCTGCTATTAAGATAAATTCTACTTCTTCTTGTATGCAAGTTTGCAAGGCTTGTTGGAAGCTTTGAAAGTTTAATTTTTGTAGGGATTCTTGCCTCCAACTTCCTAAATGGCAGTCTGCTAGATGTGCAAATTTCATTTTATTGATAATAAAAAGAGGTGATTTAAAACAATTTATATTATATAGTCTATGTTTAAAAATCTATGCTATCTCGGCTTTGGTGAAACCATTATAAAATAGGAGAGCCACCTTATTCTAAGTAAAAATG
>JBNGDY010000067.1:0-3613 GCA_049975665.1 Candidatus Nanoarchaeia archaeon
GCTTCGTGCCACGCTGCGCTCTCCTCCTTTCAGTCGTCGGGGCGTATAACAAGGGTTAGTTTCAATTTTTGAGAATGCCTACAAGTTAGAGTTAATACAAAGAAATAGGAAATAATATTTTTTCTCCCACCCAATAGGAGAGACGCGCGCAGTTTTCGAATTCTCGAAAACTAGATAGTCAAAACTTTCAGTTTTGGATTTATATGGGGATTTCCTTAGTCACTTCGTGACAGATAGTCTCGGCTTCGCCTCGCAGAAAAACTTCTTTTATCCGACCAACGAAAACAACAAAGAAATTAAAATTTCTTCTAACAAAGGATAAAAGGCTTCGCCCAAATTTTTCTGATTTTATTGGGGAGTTTTATTGTAAGGGTATTTTATAATTCATAATCTTATCCCAAAAAATAATAAACAAGATTATTAGTATTGCTCCTCCAATCCCATAAGGAGCAAGTCCGATTATTACATTTGCTTGTGGTGGTGTTGCTTCATCAATTGTCTTATTAGCTACTTTTTCAACATTTGCTTCATCTGTTGGATTGTTAATTAAATCGCTTAAAAAATCAATAACCCAAAATAATAGAGCTAATGCTCCAATAATCCCTAAAATTCCACCAATTGTGATATACTTTTTTGCCATATTCTTATACTATTAAGTGTGCTTTTATATTTTTCTAAAAGCAAAAACATATAAATAACACCTACACTTTACCTATTATAAGAGGTAATAAAATGCTCAATCAATATCTAAATAAAATAATAAAAGGGGATTCTGTTGAAGTTTTAAAAAAACTTCCAGATAATTCCGTAGATTTAATCTTTGCAGACCCTCCTTATAATTTACAGCTTAATGGCGAACTTTGGAGACCGAATCAGACCAAAGTTGATGCTGTAACTGACGATTGGGATAAATATGATAGTTTTGAGATTTATGATAAATTTAGTCGCGAATGGTTAAAAGAATGTAGAAGGGTATTAAAGGAAAATGGGACTATTTGGGTTATTGGTTCTTATCATAATATCTTTAGAATTGGGAAAATTATTCAGGATGTCGGGCTTTGGATTTTAAATGATATTCTCTGGATTAAAACAAACCCTATGCCCAATTTTAAAGGAACAAGATTTAATAATGCTCACGAAACTCTTATTTGGGCTTCAAAAAATAAAAATTCAAGATACACATTTCATTATAAAACCATGAAAGCTTTTAACGATGATTTACAATTAAGAAGTGATTGGTATATTCCAATTTGTAATGGTAGAGAAAGATTGAAAGATGAAAAAGGAAATAAACTACATTCTACCCAAAAACCAGAAGCATTACTTTATAGAATTATAATCTCCACCTCAAATCCAGGAGATGTTGTTCTTGACCCTTTTATGGGAAGTGGAACAACCGGAACAATCGCAAAAAAATTAGGCAGGAATTTTATAGGAATTGAGAAAGATGAAAAATATATTAAATTCGCAAATGAAAGAATACAAAATGCAAAACCTTATGTTAATCATACCTTGAAATATCCTTTTGAAGCAAAAAAACCAAGAGTCCCTTTTGGAACTTTAATTGAAAATGGTTTTATTAAGGCGGGTGAAAAGCTTTATTCAAAAAACAAGAAATATAAAGCAGATGTTTTAGCAAACGCAACAATAATTTCAGAGGGTAAATCTGGCTCAATTCATAAAGTAAGCGCTGAATTATTGGGAAAAACTTCCAATAATGGTTGGACTTTTTGGTATGTTGAAAGAAACGATAAATTAAAAAGTATAGATGAATTGAGAAATGAATACATAGATAAATATATCACATTAAAAGGTAAATAAAATGATAATGAAATTTGAAGAATTTAAAGGAATATTAAACAAACAGATTTTTGAAGAATCTAAAGCTGTTTTAATAAGAAAAATATCCAAATATCCCGGAAGATATATTGGGCTTTTCAGACCAACAAAACCAAAAGCGAAGATTTTACAAAATCTTTTACAATCCCATGAAATCCGATTCGGAGATGCTTTTGAAATTTTAATTGAAGCTTATTTGAAAAAATTAGGTTATGAAATCTTAGATAAGAATTTCTCAACAGAAAATAATGATAGGTTAGATGTTGATCAATGTTTTAGGAAAAACGGAAAAGTTTATTTTGTTGAACAAAAAGTAAGAGATGACCATGATTCTTCTAAGAAAAGAGGACAGATACAAAATTTTGAGAATAAACTTGGAGAAATAATCAACAAATATGGAGAAAAAAATCTCGTAGGAGTTTTTTATTTTATTGACCCAGAACTAAAGAAAAATAAAAATTATTACACTGCTGAATTAGAAAGAATGTCTAAAGACTATGGTGTCACTCTTAGCTTAGATTATGGAGAAGAACTTTTTGAATTTTTAGGACACTCTGAAATATGGGAAGAAATATTAAAATATTTGAAAGAATGGAAAAAAGAAATCCCTGAACTTCCCGAAACTAATTTTGATTTAGATGCAGAAAGTAGTTTTGAAGAAATCAAAGATTTAAACCCTTCCTTATTTAGGACTATTTTTGATAATGAAGAAATCTTTAATGAGATTGTTTTAACAATCTTCCCAGAAAAGAAAACCCTTAAACTTCTTTTAGACTATTTTGAATCAAAATCAGAGGAAAAGACAATTTACAAAACTTTATCTGAATTATTAAAAAAGAGATTATAATAAAACTCCCAACTTCTTTTTAGAAAAAAGAAGCAAAAAACGGAAATCCCCATTTTCTTTTTTTAGGAAAAAAAAGAAACAAAAAAAGCGCGCGTCTCTCTAATACATAGCCCACCTAAAAAATATTATTTCTAAATCATATAAAACAGCATTCTCAAAAAAAAAGAAACAAACAAAAATCATTACTTCTCCTCATCACCCTCCAACCATCCAAACTTCAATAAACTTATAAACCCAAACAACATATATAATCATGGTGAAAAAGAAAAAGAGGACTACTAAAAAATCCAAGAAATCTGATAAATGTAAGAATGGTTTTGCAGCTACATGTCATTGTGGAAGCATTTATGGAGTAGGATTTATAGGTGCCCTAGTCTATTACTTATCAACAGCAACTAGCTTTTGGACAGGCTTTCTAGGCATCTTAAAATCATTTGTATGGCCAGCATTTCTTGTATTTGAATTACTCAAATTCCTAGGTGCATAATTAACAGAAATAATCTATGCTTAATTTATCTGTTTAAATAACCTAAATGAGAGGCCTGGATTGAGAAATTTAGAAAGAAAATTAAAACAAGATTATAGGACAATGAAAAGATTTCTTTAAAGTATATATTTGACAAGAATATACTAAATTCCTATACTAATATTATCCCTAACCCATTCTACAAAACATTCTAAGATTTTAGAAATTCTATTCTCAGGAAAAAATCTCTCAAAAACTAATGCTAAGTTAAACAAAAAACACAGTGGAAGCCCCAATTATAGAATCCTAATAAGCCCCCTAATCAATCTAATCCTAAAAACTTCATAATTTTTACCTTCATCTAATTCTATCTAACTCTTTCATTCTAGCTCTAGCAGAAATAGAAGCATTAAACATCTTCCAGAAGATTTTAGAAAGCCATTCAGCCCACTCCTTACTCC
>JBNGDY010000068.1:0-3389 GCA_049975665.1 Candidatus Nanoarchaeia archaeon
TATTTTTTTGTAACATTTGTCATCTTTTTATTACAGTTGTTATAATATGTTAACAGGCATTTATAAATGTTCTTATAAAACCAAAATCTCAGAAACCTTTTTAAATATCTTAATCTTAATAAATAAAATGAATAAAATAATAGAGCTCTTAGTTGGCTTAATACTGGTAGTTGCAGCTATATTAGTATGGGTTTACTCCCTTGAATGGGGAGGATTCTGGAATTTCGGAACAGCAGCATGGGAATTCTTCAAAGGAGGCCTTATATGGCTTGTAATCCTTATTGGATTTCTCTTCTTAATGCTGGGCATATCTGATTTAAAAGAATAATTTTTCTTTTTCTTATTTTTCTTTTTAATTTTTTACTTTTTCCTCTAAATTTACTCTAGAAATCTGTTTAGTATATCTCCCTTTTCTCTCACCTATCTTAACACAATCATATCCACCTATCTTATTTAAATAAGTTAAAGCATCTCTAGCTGATATACTATCCACTCTTAATGGCTTCAAGCCCTTAAAATAAAACTTTAAATGATATCCAACCATAATAATAAATATCAACAATCTTAATAAACATTATCAAAAACAAATATAAGTCCTGATTCATTAACCATAATATGATATCTAATTTATGTATCAGATGTAAAGGAAAGGGTTTATGTGGACATCCTTGCTCAATACTAGCTAGATTTAAAGAAAAAGCACCAAAGGTAAAAGAGCACTTCTCTGGCAACTCACCACCAGAAATATTTGTAGGCAGAGTTGGCTACCCACATGTCTATTCAGGCATTCTCTCACCCCCTTCAAGCACTTATGAAGATAAAGAAACATCTATCTTATCAACACCAGAACAATGGGTAAAAAACAACATACCAATAGACAAAATCTTAGAAATGAGAAGCCAATTAATCTATGGCAGAAAAAAAACACAAATAAAAACAACATCAAGAGATAAATTAAGACAATTAACACAAGAACTAGCATTATCAAGCAAGCCTGTATCAACAGAAGTCTTTTTAAAAAAGAAACCATATCTCAATTTCACAGCTTCTAAATTCCATCAAATCATAACCAATCCAGCACCTATTAAATCAGCAAAATTAGAGGAAAATCCAAAAGTAAACAAGAAAATAGATTATCTAACTAATGATAAAGATGTTCTAGCTGAAAATGCATTAACAGAACTAAATAAAGCTAAAATATCCACTACACATTTACAAAAACTATTAGCAGCTGGCTTATTAGGTAGAAAAAAGAACAGGAAATTAGTACCAACACGATGGGCAATAACAGCTGTTGATGACACATTAGGTAAAGAATTATTAGAGAAAATAAGATATTATCCAGAATCAGGAGAAATACAATTATTCCATTATGATTATAATGGCAACCACTTTGAATGTTTACTCCTGCCTGCTAGATTATCATTTGAAGTAATAGAAGTATCTATATCTGGTTCTACATGGACAGAGCAAATAAAAGCTAGTAAAGATGTATATATGCAGGATTATGAAGGCTTTTATAGCAGAAAACAATATGCAAAACAAGTAGTAGGTGCTTATTATGCAGACAGGCTAGCAGTATGTGAATATTTAAACAAGATTAAGAAACAAGCTACCTGCCTGCTCTTACATGAAGAACGTCCAGAATATTATGCACCTTTAGGTGTAGGCATAATAAGAGAAAGTTTAAGAAACATGTTTAAATCTAATCCAGATAAACCTGCCAACTTAAAACAAGCACTATCTATTATCTCATCACGTGTAAAAGCTAATATGAATAAATATAAAAGGTTATCATGGACACTGGCAAACTATGGAAAGCAGAAAAGTTTAAAAGAATTTATTTAATCCAGTCAATAAACTAATTAAATTTATTTACCCTGCCAAATACTTATATCAGAAATTAAAAATCATCCATTATTAGTTAATGTCTCTAAATACTCTATTTCCTCTTTTTAACAGCTCTTATTGAGAAAAACACAGCAATAGCAATGATAACTAATGCCACAACCAACCACACCCACCAACCCCCCAACAAAATCCATACCACAAAAAACCCAATCAACAAACCTCTCTATAAACTTACTAATACCAATACTAGCAACAAAACCAATAAATGTAAAAACCAATAAGATAAACCACGATGATAAAGACAGGGGCAAGATATGGAAATACTGATTTAATGGTGTATATATCAGCAAGAGTTGTAATAGTAAAGATAATAATAAAGCACCTAACAACAACTTATTATCAAACCATCCTACCTTTTCTCCATATCTAATAGAGGCAATTCTCACAAATTCAAACAAAATAAACCCTGTAAACAAAGCAGTCCTAGCTTCATTTAAACCAGAAGGTAAAATTAAGAAAAAAACCAAAAATAACAAACATATCATCAACACACCAATTGAGATTATTGAAGAAGCTGTTTTTCTATCCAAAATATGCTCTCCCTTTCTCCTCGCTGGCTTATTCATAATATCCTTTCTAGCTGGATCTGCACCCAATGCTAATGCAGGCAACCCATCTGTCAGCAAATTAATCCATAATAAATGTACAGGCAATAATGCAGGTTCTTTTAAGGTTAATAACAAGGTAGATAAGAACACCAAACCAATCTCAGCCACATTACATGTAAATAAATAATTAACAAACTTCCGAATATTATCAAACACCCTCCTACCCTCTCTAACAGATGTGATAATAGTAGAAAAATTATCATCTAATAAAATAATATCACTTGCTTCTTTTGCAACATCTGTGCCCTTAATACCCATAGCAATACCAACACCTGCTCTTTTTAATGCAAGTGCATCATTAACACCATCACCAGTCATAGCTACCCTATTCTCCTTACCTAATAATTCTAATATCTTTAACTTATGTTCTGGATTAACTCTTGCAAAAATATTACAATCTTCCAACTTCTTAGCTAGTTCTTGCTGATTCATTTTTTCTAATTCCCATCCTGTTATTACCTCTTTACTAAATAAACCAATCTTATCTGCAATTGCCTTAGCAGTCTCAGCATTATCCCCTGTTATCATTATTGTTCTTATACCAGCATTACTAGCTTCTTTTATAGCCTTCTTAACCTCTGGCCTAGGAGGGTCCATCATCGCTTGTAATCCAAGCCATATCAAATCCTTTTCTTCCTCACCCTCTTTAAAAGCAAAACCTAACACCCTTAAAGCAGAAGAAGCAAATCTCTTATTCTTCTCTAAAATATCCTTTTTATTCTTCTCATCCAGCTTCTTAACCTTGCCATTCAATAAGATTCTATTACATTTCTCTAATAAAATTTCAGGAGCTCCTTTTGAATATATCTTCTTTCCATCTATTTCATAAATAACACTCATCAGCTTCCTTTCTGATGAAAAAGATATTTC
>JBNGDY010000068.1:3399-3609 GCA_049975665.1 Candidatus Nanoarchaeia archaeon
AAACCGATCTGAAAACTTTTTCAATGTAATTTCTGTCTGATCACCAATATATCCCTCCTTTCCCTGCCTGACATTATTACAAAATGCAGCACATTCAATTAATCTCTTAGAATGTTTATCTAACTTAACCTCGTTTGCATCATACATCTCCTTATTAAAATATAACTTAGTAACAGACATCTCATTTTTAGTTAATGTGCCTGTCTTATC
>JBNGDY010000069.1:0-3599 GCA_049975665.1 Candidatus Nanoarchaeia archaeon
ACAATTTTATTTATTGGCATTATATATTCTGGTTTTCTATCTCCTTTTTGTTTACTAGCTTTATTCATTAATAATATGCATATTCCCATTAATGTGCCTGATATAATGCCTCCGATGCTTATAACTTCTATAAAACTAGATAATCTTAAGAAGGTTAATATTATCAAGATGACAAGAGGAGTAATAGCAGTTAGTATAAAGCTTAATGCTTTTTTCATTTTCATATCATAATGCAACATATCTTTTAATATAAATGAGTGTACAAAATATGATGAGAACATTGTGAATATACCTAATACAAGTGGGATGTCTCCAAAAGCGATTGTAGCTACTTCTGTTACATTTTTGCCAAGAATGCCTACAACAATCAAACTAAAGAGGATGTATAGGATAATGGGTATTATGCTGCCGAGAAGAATAGCTTTTTTCATACCTTCTTGCCCAAGTTCTCTTCTTATCTCTGGAACAGCTGTAAATCCAAGTAATGCAAACATTACAACACCAAATGGCAAGAAGAAATTTGAAGGTATTGAGTAATTGAGATTTACTTGTTGGATAGATGGTAGAAATTTTACAAATATGATTCCTATAATTAATATAATTGCGAATACTCCCCAGGTTTCTATTTTCTTTAATCCACGTAAGCCCTCTCTTAATAGTAATGTTAGGATAAACCAGAATATTAGACTGAATAAGAATGCATGAGCAAGTGTGCCTGTCATTAATTGAGATAAGCTTTGTCCTTCACCTATTAAGTATGCAATTAGTGCTGAGTAGCTAGAGAATAACATGGCAATTATCATTAAAATATAACCTTTTTTACCTAGATATTTTTTAGCTAAACCAGGTATTTGATGTATTTGATTTGTTCTTAAACTGACTTCACCTAAGCAGAGATTTATATAAATGAAGATAATACCCAGGAAGATGAGCCAGAATAATCCAGCAAGAAATCCGGCTTGTGAAAATACATATGGCAGACCTAGAATACCTGCACCTATAATTGTGCCTGATAATGTGAATGCTCCTGCAATTAATTTTTTACTCACCATCTTTTAGGTAAATAGAAAATTGGGTTTAATAATTTACCTATCTATTGATGTCTTATTTTCTGAGCTTTTAATATTCTATTTATTGCAAGTATATATGAAGCTTTTCTCATACTTATTTCTTTATTTTTTGCATTATATACGTTTTGAAATGCTTGTTTCATTTTTGATTCAAATACTTCTTCTAAATATGTTTTATCTAGAATATTGCCTGATTTATTATAAGCCCATTCACAATAGCTTGCTACTACACCTCCTGCATTTGCTAATATGTCCGGCAGGATGTTTATGCCTTTCTTAAATAAGATATTATCTGCTTCTGATGTTATTGGGCCATTTGCTAATTCTAGTATGTATTTAGCTTTAATATCATTAACATTTTCCTTTGTAATCTGGTTTTCTAGTGCAGCTAATATTAAGAGGTCAGTATTTAATGCTAAAATTTCTTTATTTGTTATTTGTTTCCCTTCCTGAAAATCAATAACAGAATCATTATTTTGTTTATGTGTAATTAATTTATTTATATCTAATCCTTCTTCTTGATAAATACCACCCTTACTATCACTGACTGCTATTATCTTATAATTTCTATTATATAACATTTTAGCAAGATTTAAACCAGCATTACCAAATCCTTGTATAGCTATTGTTAATTTTTCCTTGCTGGTTTTTTTTAAAAATTCTTCTAAAATGATTAAACTACCTTTAGATGTTGCATCTGTTCTTAGTGTTATGCCACCTAATTCTATTGGTTTGCCAGTAATCATAGCAGGCTCATGTTTATTATTAATTTTCTCAAATTCATCTAGCATATAAGACATGATTTCTGAATTTGTATATACATCTGGTGCAGGTATGTCTTTATCTTCTCCTAAATAAGGATGGAAGGCTTGGATATATGCTCTACTTATCTCTTCTATTTCTTTATTGCTTAATTCTTTTGGATTTATTTTTATACCTCCTTTTGCACCTCCAAATGGCAAGTCTAGTAATGCATTTTTCATACTCATCCAGAATGATAATGATTTAACTTCATCTTCTGATACATTTGGATGGAACCTTATTCCTCCCTTGCCAGGGCCTAGTGTGTTGTTATGGATGATTCTAAATGCTTCATACTCCTTGCTATTTAGATTTAGTTTTTTAGATTGTATGCTCTCATATTTGAATAAGGTTTGTTTGTCTTCTTTAGATATGGGTAGAGATTCAATTAATTGTTTTATATTATCAAATGTTTTCATTTTAGTATGTATATTTTCTTGGTTTTTTATAGTCCTCCTCTATTATTGGTTTTTCTTTTGTTTCTACAGTAAATTTTACTTTTCTTTTCATACCAATTTTTGGCACAAATTGAGTTAAAAACTCTATAAATGCCTCTTCATCTCCTTCACAACCTATATGGTTGAAATCTTTTTCACCTAATTTTTCTATTCTATTTAACAAGCTAATAAAAGGTTTTTTTCATTATCAATTTTAGTTATTCTTATATTTATAAATACTAGTTAGCAGTGTTTACTAATATTTTATCAATAACTATTCCTTCTATTATAGACATTAATATCATTAAAAAACCTATGATTATAACATATGTTAAATTAAAATAAAATAATAATAAGGGGATTAAAGGTAATTTAATCGCCCGGTTATATAAAAAGCAGGCAATTAATCCATAACTTAATCCTTTTTTATGTAAATCAGCTAATAAGGGATACCACATATATATTGCTCCATGTGATAATATACCCCCAATAATAACAAATACCCATTTTTTCATACCCTTTTCCATTAAATGTTTTTTCACAAAATTAGGTGTTATAAAATAATTTGTAAAAATCATAATAATAAAGACTACAACAAATACAGGTATTATTGTTTTTAATATATTGAAAAAAAAGTTAAGACTATTATTAAATAGGGCAGAGGAGATTATCATCACAGCTAAGTAAATAATAACCATCATTAATAGGAAATACCACCTTTTGTTTGTTTTATTTTTCATTTTTAAAATCCTCCTAATATTAAGACTGTGAGAAATGCAATGATTATTGCTGATATGAATGATAAGATATTTCTAATTAAAGCAAATCTTTTACCTAGAATAGCAGCTTCAGCTGGTAATTGAATGATGCCTACAGTTACCCATGCAACTAAGAAAGCTGTTACTGCTACTAAACTGATGCCTTGTTTTAATAATTCTCCTCCTATGATATAACTTGTTATTGGATGCCCAGCAAGAATAGAACCAATTGCAGAACCAATAAATGAATCTAATAAGAGGTTATTTTGAAAAATGTTGATGTAAAATGATTTTGGTATTATTGCATTCGCAAGGCTGATTAATAGGATTGTTCCTAAGATTAATGGCAAGACATTCCACATTTCTTTAGATGCTTTCCTAACTGCTAATTTAAATTTTTCATTTTTCATTTTATTATAATTATGCTTTTATCATTCTCGTTTTGCATTTTGGACATTCTTTTTCTCTGCATGGTTTGCCTCTTATTTGAGGTTCTTGATATCCACACTTGGGACATATACATTGTCCACCAG
>JBNGDY010000070.1:0-3597 GCA_049975665.1 Candidatus Nanoarchaeia archaeon
ATTTCATATGCTGATTTATATCAGCGTTATGAACTAATTTTCGGATAACACACTAATTTAACAAATCTTAATCCCTCAAAAATATCACAATCATCAATAAGCTCTTCACAATTATCATCACAAGGAGAAAAGTCCTGGCAAACCTCAATATTGCCTATTTTTATCACTCCCTTTCTATACTCTCCATATCTCTCTAATAAATCTTTCCACAAATCTTCTTTAACAATAATATCAATATCATTACTATCTCTAATCCCTCTTACTGCTAAACATCCAGAACCAAATATAGCAAATTTATCATTAGACAGATTTAACTGCTTCAAATCCTCTAATTGCTGTTTAAATCTCATCTCCAAGGTGCATGTCCAAACTGCACTACTAAATAATCATCGTTAGAAACAGGTGGCACATCACAAGCACCATAACAACTACCAAACCATATGAAAACAGAAGTTAAATCTCCTAGTTTATTAACTATCTCTGCTGCTTTAGGTTTTAAACCATCTGGTAATTGTAATAATACCTTCTTAGGCTTTTTTTCTCTTATTATCTTTTTCAATCTATCTATTTCTAACTCATATTCCATCTTCTATCACTATCTCTTTATCTTTGATTAATACCTTTTTCTCAACCCTATTAAGGATGTCATTTCTAGTAGAAGCAATATAATATCCTTGCTTACCTAACTCAATAATCTTATTATCCATATCCTCAATAGGCAATGTCTTCTTCTCTATATTTGGATTATTATAAATTCCCTCTATAACTGCAAGCATAGCTTTTTTTCTATGTGAAGAGCGTGGTTGCCAATCCTTTAAATGTTGTAAGTCCTCTCTAATCACAGCTATTTTACAACCACTATTCATAAGTTGAAATTCAAAATCTATTTCCTCATTCAGACAATGAATAAGGAAATCCCTTGTTAAGATTACCTTTTTTATCATATTAATAAGAAGAAACAGGCATTTATAAGATTTAGTAAAAATATATATGTCTGTTTGCTATGTAAAAATATGGCAAGGAAACAACAAGATAAGATAAACAGAATTAAAAACCATTTAAACAGATTTGGACAAATAGGCAAAATTACTAATTTTCATTATGCACCAGGAGAAAAAGTAGAACTTGCTACAATTAATATAACCATCGATAAAGGATTGGCAAGCAAACTTGTTGAGGAAGTCAATAAGGAGTTGAGAGATTTTGGACAAATTGCATTTTACTCAGATAATAATGAGAGTAAAGCAATTATCTATCCTAACCAAGTTAACATATCTGATAATTGCCCAAATCCAGATTCCTGGCCAAATCCAATTTTATCTAGATATTATGCAACACAACAATTTCTATTAAAACTACCTCGTGTTCTTAACAATTACTCACAAAAAAACCAATAAAAAACCTTTTAAGCCATTCTTACCTTGCCTAGCTATGACAAAAATAAGACAGCCAATAATAACAATGGCAGGACATGTAGATCATGGAAAAACATCTATATTAGATAAAATTAGAGGTAGCTCTATTGCAGAACAAGAAGCTGGCAATATAACACAAAAAATATCATTTACTGAATTACCTCAGGACATCATCAAACAAAGAGCTAATAATGTTATCCAGCAATTCAACATCCCTCTAAACATACCTGGATTCTTATTCATAGATACACCTGGACATGCTGCATTTACAAATTTAAGGAAGAGAGGAGGCTCATTAGCTGATTTAGCAGTGCTTGTAATTGATATAACAGAAGGCATCAAACCCCAAACTCAAGAAGTCTTAAAAATATTAAAACAAAATCAAACACCATTTATAATAGCATTAAACAAAATAGACAACCTATCTGGCTGGAAATCAAATCAATTTTTTTATGAAAATATTAATAAACAATCATTAAGAGTTAAACAAGATTTTGAAGAAAAAACACTTACATTAATAGGTAGCTTGCACTCATATGGATTTGATGCAGACCTCTATACAAATATAACAGACTTCACAAAAAAAATAGCTATCATTCCTTGTTCAGCTCAAACAGGAGAAGGCATACCAGAAATACTTGCAATCTTATCAGCATTATCACAAAAATATCTGCAAGAAAAAATATCCATAGGCAAGCAAGCAAAAGGAGTCTTACTAGAAGTAAAAAAAGAAAAAGCAATAGATCATATAGAAGGCATATTATATGATGGCCAACTAACAGTAGGAGATAAAATAGCAATAGCATCATTACAAGAAGGTGAGGAAACAACAATCACAACTCAAATAAAAAGTATAGAAAAAGCATTACCCTTAAACAGGGGCTGGCAACCCTGCCAGATTGTAGAAGCAGCAGCTGGGTTAAGGCTGCAACTAAAAACAAAAGAACCAATCATGTCAGGCATGCCTTTCCAAAAATTAGATAATAATCTAGCAGAGATTGAAGAAAAATTCAAACAACAAATCAGTCAGCAAGTCAAAACAAGTGATAAAGGCATAGTAGTAAAAGCAGACTCACTTGGCTCATTAGAAGCTCTACTTACATTACTAAAAGAAAATAATATACAAGTAATATCCGCAGGCATAGGTCCAATTACTAAAAAAGATATCTACACAGCTAACTCCTTACCAGAAGAAGATAAAGCAATTCTAGGGTTTAATATACCTGAAGAAAAAGCAGAAAATATCAAGATATTCACAAGCCCAGTTATCTATAAATTAATAGAGGATTTCCAAGAATGGAAACAAGAAAAACTAAAAGAGATTGAAAGAAGAAAATTAGAAGACTTACCAGGTATAGCAAAGATAACTATTCTGGATTTTGTTTTTAGAAACAGCAATCCTGCTATATTTGGTGTTAAAATTAATGCAGGCAGTTTAGAACAAGGAGCTGAATTAATTGATGCAGATGGAAAGAAGATTGGCAGAGTAAAATCAATACAAGCAGAACAAGAAAGCTTGAAAAAAGCAGAAGCAGATAAGGAAGTAGCTATCTCTGTTCCAGGTATAAATTTTGACAGGCAATTAGAAGTAGGACAAGAGCTCTATACTAATTTATCAGCAGAACAATTTAGAAAATTCAAATCTAATAAAGAACTATTAAAACAAGATGAAAAATCTATCTTAACAAGAATAGCTGATATAAAACGAAAACAAGATGTAACCTGGGGTTTGTGAGGGAAAAGAGTTCTTAGCAATGGAATCCTTAGAAAGAAAAACAAATAGAAAGACTAACCTATTTGGGAGATTAAAAGATATGTATACATCTAAAAAATTCTGGATTGATACTATTGCTACTTATTTATACTTCCAACCAATAAAACCAATCACAGAATTATATATTGGTGGAGCAGATTTTCAGGAATACCTCGCTGCAAGAGGAATTGGATTTGCAACAAATATAGCAATCTCATACCCTTTAATTATTCTCTCAAGACAATGGGATAAACATATTTGGAAAATAAATGAGAAAAGTTCTTGGAGAAAAAGACGTGCTGCAGATGCCAGTCTTGCATTACCTCTATCAGCCTTAGTTTATGCCGGCGTATTAACTGGTTCTGGGTTTGAAGGTGAAGAGATAGCAAAAGCAGTTCCAGCAAATTTATTGATAACAATACCCTATGC
>JBNGDY010000071.1:0-3554 GCA_049975665.1 Candidatus Nanoarchaeia archaeon
ATGAAACACAGGATGATGAAACCCAACAAACTGAGAATGAAACTACTAGAAATGAAACAGAAGAACAAAATATATCTATTACAGGTTCAGCAATTTTAGATAGGGGTGGTGAGTTTTATGAGATTGTTGTTTATGATGAGCAAGCAGTTATCTCTTTAAAGAAGCATGATGGGGGGAGAGATAATATGAGTATTGAGTTTAAAGATAAATCAGGTAGGCAGGTAGGTGATGTGAATGTGCAGGAGAAGAACGGTAGTTATGATATTGATTGGAGCTGGAGTCGTTCACCTTCATTAACAGGAAGGGTGATTACTGGTTTTGCATTATCACAACAGTTAACATCAGAAGTTAAGATGAGGGGTGTGAAATCTAGGCAGGTATCTGGTAGGATAGATGTGCTTGATGAGATGTCAACAGAGGTAATAGCTATGTCTCCTGTTGAAATGGAACAAGCTCAGATTAAGCTAGTTAAGACAGGTGATGTGAATGAGATTAGAAAATGTAAGGATTTTGATTTAGATAATTTTGAATGCCAGTCAGGATGGCAGTCAACAAGTATTGAGTTTGAAGAAGATGAGGATTATGTTATGTTTAATGTTACTGAATTTAGTGCTTATGCTGGTTACAATGCAACCCATAATATAGTTCACAAGTGTGGTAATTTAACAGAAGCTAATGTTATTTATACATTAAATCAATCTTTTACAGCATCAGGAACATGTATTAGAGTGCAAGCTAATAATGTTACTTTAGATATGAATGGATATAATATTACTGGAGATGGAGATGGATATGGGATTTATCTTTTGCAGAAGAATGATGTTATTATTAGAAATGGTTCAATTTATAATTTTAGTAGAGGAATCTATTTGGGGCAAAGTAATGATAATCAAATCACTAATATGGTTATTAATAATAATACTGAAAGAGGAGTGGTATTAGCAGGGCCAGAATCAGATGATAATATTATTGAATATTCAACAATCTCATATAATAGCTTAGATGGTATCTGGTTTCAGTCAGGCAGTGCTAGTGATGGTTCTGATAGTAATCTTATACAACATAATACTATTAATAATAATGGGGATAATGGCATAGTTATGGATTATAATGCTGATACAAATCAGATTATTAATAATACTATCAATAGCAATACTGATGCAGGTGTTAATATTAAGGGTTATTCAAATATAATTGAAAATAATACTCTTGCTTTTAATAAGTATGGTATACAAACTAGTCAATGGGGTGATGGTACACATACAATAACACAAGGTGATAGTAATATAATGAGAAATAATACTATCAATAGCAATACTGATGCAGGTATTTATCTTACAGTAGGTAATTTTAATATTATTGATGATAATACTATTAATTCTAATGCAAGAGGGATATTTGTTTTTGATACTTCTTCATCTCCTAATTCTACTACTATGACTGATAATAATATTTGGAATTGTACATTAACTTGTTTAGAATTAACAGCTTCTGATAATAATACTATATCTGGAGGGATAATAAATAATAGTGGTAGTGATTTGATTAAACTATCAAGCAGAGATGGAATGGGTTTATATTATAGGGGATGTAAGAATAATTTGTTTAAAGATATTTATCTTGATAATGCTGGTGATAATTATATTTATTTAGATGGTTCTAATGGGGCAGATGCTTATAATAATACATTCCTAAATGTAAGTTATCCTGTTTCTGGAGAAGAGCTGGTTGGAGATTATTCAGTATGGGAAGGGGATAAATATGGACCTGAATTAATTAGAGAGTGGTATATTGATGTGTTAAATGTAAGTGATAATCTAAGCAATTTATTAGGTAATGTTACAATATATACAGGTAATGAACAAGAGGAGTATTATGAGATAATTACAAACGGGACAGGATATGGCAGGATAAGAACAAGGAGTTATATCTTAGCAGGAACAGATAGGACAAATTATACAACATTAGTAGAAGCACGAAAACCTGGATTTACTTCACAAACAAATAATCTCAGTTATGTAGAGGATAATAATGAGACATATTTCTCTATGTTAGTAGATAATGCTGAACCTGTAATATCTTCTTTATCACCTTCAAGTGCATATGAGGGCAGTATTAATTTCTATTTTTCAGTAGATGATGATTCTGATACAAATTGTTCTTTATATATTAGTAAGCAAATTGTAGATACTGTTGAAGCAAACACATCTACATATAATAGTGATAATTCAATCACACATTCATTAACAACAGGTACATATAATTGGTATGTATATTGTATAGATGTTTTAGGCAATAATGCTACCTCTTCTACAATAAGTTTATCTGTAAGGGAATCAGATAGTGGTTCAACAAGCGGAGGTTCATCTACTTCAATAAATTATTGTGATGATGCTGACTTAGATGGAAGTGGAAGGGTGGATTATAAAGATGAGCAATTGCTTTTAGCTGAATATGGGAGAGATGATTGTTCTTGTGAAAATGAGTGGTGTAATAGAGCAGATATTAATAGAGATGGTAAGGTAAATGCTAAGGATTATGAGATATTAGTGATGGAAACTAAGGATCAGCCAATGGTCTCTAGTAGTTGTCAATTAAGAGATTTATCCTGTCCTACTTCTGATGAGATTGGGGAGTGTGAGCCAGAATGGGATTGTACTGAATGGACAGATTGTGTGAATGGCAAACAAACACGAACATGTAGGGATAGGAATTATTGTTCTAATGTTGATAAACCTGATGAAGAAAGGAGCTGTGAGATATGTGAGCCAAACTGGCAATGCAACTGGTCAGCTTGCCAAGATGGGAAGACATATCCTACTTGTATAGATGTGAATAATTGTAATACTACCTTAGATAAGCCAACAGCTGAGAATTGTTCTGTATCTGGTGGAGGTGGAGGAGGAGAAGGATGTCAGCCAGATGTTGTATGTAGTAATTGGACTAGTTGCCAGGTAAGTTATACATTTGAATCATTAAGAGATGGCAAGTTAACAGGACAACAGACAAGAGTATGCAGAGATAAGCAAGGATGTGTAAGAACTAAGGAAGAGACAAGAAGCTGTAGTGTTGATATAGATGTTCAAGTGCAGGAGGATGAATGGTGTGGTGAAGATGTGATAGAGATTTATAGTGATAAATTAATAGCAAGAATTAAGGATAAGAGAGATTTAAAAGGTGGTGTAGATATTAATTTAATAGCAGGTAATCAGACTTATTGTGATTATTGTTATAATGGCATATTAGATGGTGATGAAGAAGGCATAGATTGTGGTGGTTCTTGCCAGATATGTAGGGATGAGAGTTATAGAATAAGTTGGTATGATAGATTGATGGAAGGGTTTGTGTTTTAAATTCAAAAACTTTTTATACTCAGATTAGCTTATTGAAACATGAAAAAGAGGTATTTAGAATATGTAAGATGGACACTTGTTGGTTTAGTTGTTGTTATGGGATTGACAGGGATATGGGCTAATGTTTTTTATTATAAATCCTGTGAGAATAAAACATGTTTTGAGGATTATTTAGAAGATTGTAAAAGGGCAGAATATGTA
>JBNGDY010000072.1:0-3501 GCA_049975665.1 Candidatus Nanoarchaeia archaeon
TGCAGACGCTCTCCCAAATTTTCTTAACAGAAAACTTTCCTAAATAGCGTGTGTTAGTTTCAATTTTTGAGAATGCCTACAAGATAAAGTTAAAACAAAAAAATAGGAAATAATATTTTTTCTCCCACCCAATAGGAGAGACGCGCGCAGTTTTCTTTTCAAGAAAACTAGATAGTCAAAACTTTCAGTTTTGAAATTTATATGGGGATTTCCTTAGTCCTTCGGACAATTTGCTTAAACTTTGTTTCAGTTAAATTTATATATATGCTTATATTCTTTTTTTCAGAGGTGATAAACCTCGGATTAATTCTGGGGAAAATTAAACATGGAGCAAAAAATGGAAAAAGAAAAGAACTTGAAGGTTGTTTACCACAAGAATGTAGAAAAGGTTTGTGGGCTTGGACCTGAAGAGAACTATGAAGACAAAGAGTAAAAATGGAAAATCTTTCTCTCGAGGAAAGAGTTTTATATAGTAGTCTTTCCCCTTCAATAGTAGATGTGAATATGTTAAATGGAAAAACAGATGTACAATATTTAGAAGAAGGGAAAAAGATAATAGAGTCCTTTAAAGGTTCGCTAAAGGATGAAAAAGTAAGAGTCCCAAATGTGATTTCCTATTCAACAGAATCTCAAAAGAATTTTATAGAATTTTTTAATCATTTAAAAGAATCTTGGGATACCTATTTAGATTTATCTTCAAAGATGTCTTCTTTTTCAGAAAACTTAAAATTTTTATTTCCTGAAAAATTGAAAATATTTAGAGATTTAACAGAAACAACTTTTAAATTAAATACCCATATCTATTATATAACAGGTATAGAAAAAGAGATATATGAAAAAGGCATAGAAAGTCTTCCCGAAGAAAGAGCTCTTTCTTTGATCCAATCTGTAAAAAGCTTCCCGATCTATCTTGCTGAAGAAATAGGGCAAGAAGGCATTTCTACAAAAAACCCTTATGAAATAAGGGAAATGCTTTCAAAGAATCCTCAATTAAGAAAATTATTTTCATTATCTGGATCTTCAGTAAATTCTTTTGGTAAATTATTAAGTCATTTTGCACCATTGAGTAGGAAAAGTGAAAGAGAGACTTTTGTCCCAGAGAATGATTATGAGTCTGCTTTAAAAGATATTCTTGCATATGACCATTTTTTTGAGTTGTTTTTAAGAAAAAGTGGTATACTTATGAATGATTTAAAATTTTATGTTAATTTATCGAATAGACTTTCTTGCTCAAGGGATATGCATAGTCTTCTAGAAAAATTAGAAGATTCTAAAAAAGACCAAAAAATATCTTTTACTCCTAAAATTCCTTCATATACTCAAACCCAATTTAGCTGTGGAGCAACATGTTTAGCAAACACTATCGGAACTTATTTTCCAAATATCCAGGTTGATAAACATTTAGAAGAGGGGATCTTAAAATTAGTTACTGCTAAGGGCTTTCCAAATAATCTTCCGTCTTCACTAGCTCATATCTCCAGAGAGAAATTTGGAATTCCTTCACATTTTTTTGCAGATTATAAAACCTTTGCACCTTTATTTTTGGATAAAAAAACAGAACAAGAACCAGTTAAAAAATTTCAAGAAGACTACGAAAGAGTAAAAGATTCTTCTTTAGATTATGGAAACATAACAACAGATGAGATAAAATCTAAATTAGAAAAAGGCCATTTTATTTCTTTTGTGACGGGTCAAAGCCCTATGTTGCATTATAAAATGATAGTAGGATATAACTTTCGAGGAGACAAAAAACAATTTAGGGTTTTTGATCCACAATATGGCGTGGCCAACATGGAAGAGCCAGAAATTTTATCTCACATGCGAAACGATAAAAGTCTTTGGGGAGTTGAATACGTTCCTCCTGAAGAAGTAATTTTTGATTCAACAAAACAATCAATAGCGAAAGCTAAGGAATTATTAAGATGGAACCCTCAATAAATTTTTATAAAGAAGATAGGGAAAAGGAAGATTTTTGGCTAAATAAAGAGTATTTAGTACAATTAAACTTAACAGGAGATTGTCCTTTAAATTGTGAATTTTGTTATATGTCTCCTCATAAAAAAGAATATCTCTCCTTGGATAAAATAAAAAAATTATGGGAAAATCTAAGAAAATATTCTGAAGAAAATGAAATTGAGTATAGGGTCAATCTAACAGGAGGAGATATTTTTGAGCATCCCAATTGGATAAAAATTGCAGAGTTTATTGCTAATGAAAGATCAATCACTGCGATAGACCCATTAATAAATAAATTTTGGACTAAAGATCATTTTAGATTATTAGAAATTTTAAAAGATAAAATAAACTTTGTTCAATTAAACTCAGATGTAGTATCTGAAGACGATATTAAGGCAGTTGATAAAATTGGAAAAAAAGTTGTTTTGAAAATTGCTTTATATGAAGGGAATACAAAGAAAAAAATTGAAAAATTAAAGAGATTAGCAGAAAAATATGATAATGTTATTATTTCTATTGATTTAATAATTCCCCAGAAATGCAATCCGGGAAAGAAAGAAGATTATCTAATTTTTGATAAGGAAAAACTAAAAAATGAGGTTTCCAAATTAAAAGATATTTTCGGTAAGAAACTTTGGCTACTAAGCACAACTGTAAAAAGAGAATGTCTAAATGAAGTTTATTATTGTCCGGTTCCTTTTGGAGGAGTTTATATTATGCCTAATGGGAAAGTTGTGCCTTGTTCTAGATATTCTCATTTAGATACTGGTTTTGATATTGATAATTTTAATTTAATAGAATATGTGAAAAAATTCGACAAACTTTGTTCTAATTTTTGTTTATTTGAAAATAAATACTTTAAAGAATTTTGGGATGAAAAAGAGAATCCTAAAAACTTTTTTGGAGGTCAAAAATGAGTTTAGAAGGAAAAATTGCTTCTCAAGGAAAAGCCGAAGCAAGAGCTTTTGTAACAAACAATCCTTTGGAAAAACCCCCTTTTGAAGATTATATTCTTGTAACTCAAAATTCTGATCCAGAGATATCCCCTCTTCTCTATAATGCTAAAGGGATTATTACAGAAGTTGGAGGACTTATGTCTCATCTAGCTGTTGTTTCAAGAGAAATAAAGATTCCTTGTATAACTGCTTGTGAAAATAGTTACGATGAATTAAAGACAGGTTATAATTTAAAAATTGATGCAACAGCCAAACTAAATTCAAGAGTAGGTATAGAATATGATTTCTAAATTAGAAGAAGTAATTAAACAAAGAGAAATGTTTGGGAATAAGGCAGAAAATTTAAGCATCTTATCTAATCATGGAATTTTAGTTCCAAGAGGAATTGCCGTTGGTTATGAACAATATTTAAGTTACTTAGAATCAAGAATTCTAAGCAATGAATTTCAAAACGAACTTGTTCGAGGATTAGATACTTATTCAGGAAAATTCTCCGTTAGATCTTCCGCTAATGTAGAGGATTCTGGACAAAGATCTTATGCAGGCCAATTTAAAACAATTTTAGATGTCTCAAAAGATGATATTCATG
>JBNGDY010000073.1:0-3498 GCA_049975665.1 Candidatus Nanoarchaeia archaeon
GGAATCCTACAAGCTCATTAGAATTAACAAAAACAATCCCTGCCTCATCTTATTCAGTTGGGCAGCATAACTGGACTTGTGAGGTTATCAACTCTAATAATGATATTAATTTATCTGAGGCAAGAAATTTCACAGTTTCAACATTAAGAGTGGAGAATCAAATATACAACCTAACAACATATGAAACAGAACAAGAAACATTCCAGGTGGAAACAATATTTGACAACCTTAATTGGGATAGCATCTCTGCCAAATTAAATTACAAAGGAACCTCCTATCCCTCTACACCAACAATATCTGGAAATAGTGCCAATTTCACGAGTACAATAGATATACCTGAGGGTGCAGGAAACAATAGCTTCTACTGGAACTTTACATTAACAAATTCGACAACAACACAATATATCCAATCATCTACAAATAACCAAACAGTAGAACCTGCAAACCTAACCTTGTGTAGTCCTACAAACAATGTTCCTTATATAAACTTCACATTTGAAGATGAAGAAACAACTTCTGCAATAAATGCAGGTGTGGATACTTCTCTATGGAGTTATTGGTTAGGAAGAGGAAATGTTAAGAAGTCATTAACATTTAGCAATGTTGCAGAAAATCCTTCATATGAATTCTGTTTTAATGGAGATAATAGAACCTTGAATTATGATGTTAATGCTTCATTCTCATCATCAGGATATCCTCAAAGAACATTTGAAGATTCAGGAACATTAACAAATGATACTACTGCAAATTTAATTTATATGTTGGCTGATGCTGATGGTATCTACACAACATTATTAGTTCAGAATACAGCAGAGCAAGAATTATCAGGAGTAGATATTGTCGTTCAAAGATTGTTTGATTCAACCTATACAATAATAGATAATGGAGAGACAGATGATTCAGGAACAGCAACCTTCTGGGTTAATCCAGACTATAGCCATAAATTCTTATTAACTAAAAGTGGATGTGAAGATAAAACATATACAGTTACTCCAAGTTTATCTAGTTATACTATTACTATGGTTTGTACTGGAGAATCTGGTGAAGGAATTGTAGAAACTCCTAGTGAATATAAAACTCGAGTAGATGGAATAAAATGGTTTAAGAGCCCTGGTTCTGGAATTTTAAGTCCGGGAGAAATAAATTTCACTTATAAAGTGGTATCAGACAATAATAATATTGATGATATCTTATTCCAAGTAGTTGATATTAATGGAACAGTTTATGTTTCTAAAGAAAAGATTAATTGTAATTCAAGCATTTGTTCTACCTCTCAAACATATAATGTAACTGAGGGGAGCATTCTTAAGGGGAGATATTATGTTAAGTTGCTTAATTCAACATTAAACTACACCGATTATATTTTACTAGAGGGAGACGCACATTGGAAATTTATTATAACAAATGTAAGTGACGGACAAACATTAAAAGATTTCTTCTTAAATCTTGGAGATTTATTTTCTAATTGGGGGGATGACACTGATTGTACAACTTACTCAAATCAAGGAAGTTGTGATGCCCAGGAGGAATGTAAATGGGTTTCAGATTATGCTGTTCCTTTTGGAACCTGTATCTCTAATGATATGAGAAATAAAGAAGAATTCTCTAGATTTATCTTTGTCTTCTTTTTAATAGTAGTATTATATTCAATTTTAAATAAATATACCGGTTTTGACCAACAAAATCCTGGAATAATGATTTGGTTCTTAACATTCTTTGTTGTACTTGGAAGTGTTGCAGGAGGATTTCATAAGAAGGGATTATTCTTCTTAGAAGGATTGGCTGGAACAAACACTCATTTGTTTACAGCCCATTTCCTAAACAATTATATACTTGCAATTACTTTAATATTAATGAGTATAGCTTACGGAGTATCAAAGTTCAGGAGGGAAACATAAAATGAAATTATCAACACTAACTATATTTATGATAATATTGACATTCACAATAGTCTTATTTCAAGACACTTCAACAATAGACCCGGATAGTGGGGATATAAACTTTGAAGCAGGAGAAGGAGACTTAGCACCAGGAGCAGACACAAATTCTACATACATTACTGGGAAGTTATGGAATTTTGTAAAAAATCCTCATCAGTGGTCCACGGGCTCCATAATATTTTATCTCGCAATAGCATTATTAATTTCTCTTGCAGAAGGAACAATATATGCATCTATTAGTAATTCTTATGCCCCAGATACTTATATCTTTGGAATATTTTATAGCGGACTTATGTTCTTAGGAGCTTATCCAACATGGTTACTATATAATTTTATAAATGGAGAGATGAGCCCCTATGTTTGTGGCGGGGCAAGCGCATGTTTCCTTCCAACAGTTATAGCAACAATCTTTTCTTTTGGACTAGGAATCACCTGGGTTTTCACTGTAATTAAATCATGGAGGACTGCGGCTGATTAAAATGGTAATGGATCTCTGGACGCTCTTCGTCGAAAATATATTCGGAGGATTCTGGATAGCTGTTTTCGCATTGCTTTTTATATTTGTGATTATCCTTGTCTTAGGGGGAGTTAGTGGATTATCAATACTTATGTTTACTCAGACCTTTTTACTCGCAATGGCTTGGGGATATGGATTGTCTTTAATGAGTGTATTAATATTTTTGGTTATTGGTTTATGGGTTGGAGCACAATTCATTAAGTTTAGTAATGAGACATAACTCAAGTTTTATATACTTCATAGTATTTATTTAACTAAATAATAAAAAAATAAAATGGCTATAATTGGACCAGGAACACAAGAAGAGAAAGAAGAAGCAATAGAAAGAGCAAGAGCTGGGATGAGAAAAGAAAGATCTCAACAGATTTCTGAAAAAATTAGGGGCCTTATTAAACCACTAAGAGTCCAACCAAGTAAATTAAAAACTCCTAAATTTGGAGAAGCTGCATTAGGAGTAACCGGATTACTAGGACTTCCAGGAGGAAAACCTATTTCTCAAAGAGCCTATCCTGGAATGACTGGAAAGAAAGGCAGAAAAAAACAAGGAAGAGGAAGAACGGAAGGGAGTTATAAATATTCTATTCCAGGAGTTGGACCAGTTCCAATTCAAGCATATAAGAGATGGAAATCACAAGTTAAAGCTCAAGCAAGATTACAAAGAGAACTAAGACAGGCAAGATTAGCTGCACAAGTTCCTCCGGATCATGTTAGAGGTTACGGAGGGGGAGCAGAAGATGCTTGGTTAATGGCAGAGGATATGAGTCAACCTCAAGAAATGATGCCACAAGAAATGGAACAAAGCATGCCAATGGCACCTCCAAGAAGAAAGTTTGGATTTGGTAATTTGCTAGGAGGATTTGGACAACCACAACAATTTGATGAATTTGGTCCACCAATACAATCACAATTTAGAGAAGGTCCAAGACCCCCAATGCAAGCAGGTATGGGCAGATCATCAAGATTAAGAATTTGGGGAGACCCAATGAGAGAAGGAAGTAATATATTAAATGCACCAAACATATTCAATAATCCTGGACAAAC
>JBNGDY010000074.1:0-1042 GCA_049975665.1 Candidatus Nanoarchaeia archaeon
AGGGGGTAATAAAATGGAAGAATACGAAAGCGATGTTGATTGGTTAGGGCAAGATGAAAGTCCTGACTATTGGGGAGAGCAAGAAGTTCTCTCTTAATTTTTTAATCTTTGTCCTAACAAAGATAGCAAGGTGGCTATGAGTATAGCATAAAAGTAAGGTAGGGAGTATGTAATTTAAAATCTTTAATAGCAAAAAATGAACAAAAAGAAAGAGAGTAAAGAGATAAAACAGCAAAAAAAGAGCAGAGTTATTGAGAAATATGGACTTCTTGATAGTAGTTTAACTCAACTTTCTAAAGATGTAATTAGTCTTTTATTGCTTGTGGGAGAGGCAGGCATGGGTAAGACAAGAACTACATTAGAATACTTAAAGAAGGATAAGATAAGCCACGCCTATATTTCTTGCTACACTACCCCTCTTAGCTTCTATGAGCTTCTCTACAAGCATAAAGATAAGCAGGTATTGGTAATAGACGATATTGAGGGTTTGGGAGATGAGAAAGTTATTTCTATGCTTAAATCAGCCTGTTGGCGAAACACAGGCAACAAAAAGATTGTTAGCTATAATTCTACTACAAAACTATTAGAGGAATTAGAACTTCCTACAAGTTTTGAGCTTAAAGCTAATCTTGTTCTTATATTCAATAAGATACCTAATAACTTTAAAGCAGTTGTTAATAGAGGTATTAAATTAGATTTTAACTTTAATTTTGAGGAAAAGATAGAAATATTTGATTTATTTAAGGATAAAGCACAAATTGATGAAAAAGTCGCAGAGCATTTGCGACTTTCTTGTTCTAATGCGACTAAAAATCTTTCAATAAGGACAGCAGTCATACTTTCAAAATTAAAGAGTTCAGGGGCTGAGTGGCTTAAATTTGCAGAGGAGATTTTAGAAACAGACGAAGAAGAAGTATTATTAATCCAAAAAGTCGCAAAGTCGCACGATTTGAAGTGTGCGTGTGCCTCTTGGTGTGAGGAAACAGGACATCATAGGGCTACTTTTTATAGAAAGTATAAAAGATTAGGTGGAAAAAAGTAT
>JBNGDY010000074.1:1052-3458 GCA_049975665.1 Candidatus Nanoarchaeia archaeon
CAATAGGACAATAGGGAACTAAACATAAAGGTAAATCTATTTCAGCTTTATAACCCCCTTTATCTCTTGTTTTTTTATAAGGAAATCCTTTATTTTTTTTAAATTTCTCACTTTTTTTATTTCTTTTATTAGAATTATTTGTTAGGCGTTCATCTTCCATATGAAATTTATCCTTAAATTTTCCTTTTGGGTAAGAGATCACTTCTATTTCTTCTGGTTTCCCAATAAATTTTCCCCGTCTTTGATATTCTTTTTCCAGGTGCTAATGCCTGGCGTTTAATATCTCTAAGAAAATTACTTTTTCCTGGTGCCTGTGGTGTTCTTTCAATTACTCTTGGCAATTTTTCTTTCTTTTTTGGGTTTTTTCTAGGCATTTTAATAATAAAAATAGGCACATAAGGTATATAAAACTTCGTATTTTAATTTTATCGTCTATTATTTTTATTTTTTTGACCAGGCAGTAAGAAAATTCACCACTCTGCAGTGCTCGGAAAGGCATATAAAGGGGTAGTTATTACTACTATTGAAAATGGAAGACTATATGTATGTAAGAGAGGCAATCAGATAATAACAATTTAAAAAATGACAAACGCAACAATAATAACCGACATAATATCACAATTAAATCAGTCAGGACAGACAATACCAATAACTGTGACTACAACAACCACAACTAACTGGCCACAATTTACGGTATCAATTATCTTTTCATCATTAATGATATTCTGGTTCTTTGGAAGCGTTTTTTCTGAAAAGATGAAGGAAGGAAACACTTCATTATTATTAAAACTATTAAAGATGAAAACAAAAAAGCACATCCTAATGATCAAACATACTCAACAGGATTTATTTGGCGGTTCAATGATCAACCAAGAAACATTAAGAAAGATATCAAAAGCATTACATAAGTTTAAAGGAGAAGATTTTGATTTAATACTCCATACTTCTGGGGGAGATATCTTCTCATCCTTATTCATAAGTAGAATATTCAAAGATTATCCTGGAAAGATTAGAACAATCATCCCAATGTACGCCATGTCAGGAGGAACACTTTTAACCTTGTCAACAGATGAAGTGTATATGGCACCAACAGCTTGTCTTGGGCCTGTAGACCCACAACTTGGAACCCTATTCAAGTTTGGTTCAGCAAGAAGTTGGGATAGAATATTGAAGTTCAAGGGCAAAAAGGCAGATGACTCATCAATAAGTATGGCCTTTACAGGAGCACAATATACAAAGACAATAAACAATTATCTAAATGAGATAATAGACTTTGGAATGTCAGATAAAGACAGAAAGAAATTCATTAAGTTCCTAACAGAAGGAAATGTAGAACATGCTTTCGCTTTAACACCAAGAGAACTAAAGAAATTTAACTTCCCAGTTAGAAAAATACCCTCAAAGATATTTCAAAAGTTAATTAAACTAGTAGGAAACATCTCAGCAGAAGGTGTTACTTATACTATTAAGAAATAGAATGAATATAACAATATGCGACCTATGTAATAATAAAACAGAAGATTTTATAGTGCAAACATTTCAGGATTCAAAGAATATGGAATATTATTCAATAGATATTTGCAGAGAGTGTTGGGATAAAGAACAAATAAAATACGAGAAAAAAAAATAAAATGATATCAAAAGAATTACTTAAAGGCTTATTTATAGGAGGGATAATTGGAATGATGATAATGGCTATGTCAAGTATTTGGAATTTACAGGGATTAGCCCCAATGTTTTATATTCTAGCACTTGTATTAATAATGTTTATTAGTGATCTCATAGAAAGGTATAAAGAACAAATAAAATACGAAGAAAAATATGAAGAAGTAGATGTGGAATTTCAAACTAAAGATGGAAAAAAAGTAATACTCAAAGGAAATAAATTAAAAGAAAAACCTAAAAAAGTAAATTACAAGAGGAGAAATAAAAAATGAAAGAGTGGGTGGATGAAACTCATTACAATTGTTGCAGTTATGAAACTCTTTCTCGTAGGAGTAATGGAAATGGAGGATGCGAATGGTATGAAAAGTATATATGTGAAGGAGGTATCTATAATGAAGATAAACAAATCAAGGAAACAAAATGAATAATCTATTTTATTATATGTTAGGATTTATGGGAGGGTGTGTATTTTGTTTAGTATTTATAATGGCTCTAAATGCATTGATACAAGTTAAGAAACAAATCAAGAAGACAAAATCACAATGATAACAATAGAAATAACAGCATGGAATATGATTGCATTCATAATAGTTATGGCCAATATCTTTATTGCTCTTTTTATCTATACACTTTATAACTGGAAAAAACAAGAAGAAGAATTCAAAAAAGAATTAGAAAAACAAAGGAAAAAAGCAACCACTAAATAGTGGTCAGAAACATTTATAATGGATGAAGACTTAA
>JBNGDY010000075.1:0-3407 GCA_049975665.1 Candidatus Nanoarchaeia archaeon
ATTTCTGCTGCTGTTTTTCTTTTCTTTTCTGCTATTTTCTTTATAGCTTCTTGATGTTGTTTTGGTATGTATTTGTTGATAATTTCTGGTTTTTCCTTAACTTGTTCTAGAAATTGAGCTAATGATTCAAAATCTTTTAATATATTTTCTTCTATGTTGCTAGATTGTTCTTTTAGTACTGAATGAAGAGCTGATTTTGCTGTTTGTTCTTTTTTATATTTTGCAAGAACTTCTTGTTTTTCCTTACTACTAACCCTTCTTAATGATAAGTGAATGTTCTTATCTATTGACAGGACTTTACAAACAATTTTTTTATTAGGCATGACATATTTTCTTATATTTTTTATTCTACCTGCAGCTATCTCAGATGTGACAATTGTGCCTTGTCTGTTATCAGGCAGTTTAACAAATACAATAGTTGGTTCTATTCTTTCTACTGTGCATAAAACAAGTGAGCCTTCTTGTAATTCCATATTAGATTTAGATATGTTAGGTTTTTAAGGATTATGGGTTTAAGGATTATGGGTATTAGATGTTTGAGATAAATGTAACAAGCATAGATTGGCTGGATATTTTTAAGAATAGGGATAATTATAAGACTTCTTCAACTATTGCTCTGATTTTAGCTTTTCCACCTGCTGGTAAAGCTAACACCTTATCACATTTTAAACATTTTACTTTTGTAGATGCTTTTCCAAATATGATTTGCGAGTTTTTGCATTTTGAACATTTTACTCTTATAAATCGTGTATCTTGTTTTGCCATAATTTTAAATTGCTTAGAAGGTTTTTAAAGCTTATGTTAGACTTTCATTACTTCTATTTCTAAATTTTGCTTTAATGTCTGTATAAACTCTTGTTCTTTATTCTTTTCTATTAAGCAACCAGCTGCTTTTTCATGTCCTCCTACTTCTGCACTGCCTCCATTTTCTCTGAATTGGATTATTGTTCTTTCTAATATCTCTTTAAGATTTCTACCTTCTCTGCCTGCTATTCTTGCAGATACTTTAATTTTATCTTTATTGTAAGCCATGCCAATTAGCACAGTGCCTTCTTCATAATTTAAGCTGGATGACAGGATAGATGTGACTGTACCAATAATAGTATCTTGGACTTTATCTTCTGCATTCATGATGACAAAACCATTGCCTTTTATTTTTTCTATTCTCTCTATTGTGTTCAGTGCTGATACTAATTGTTGTTTATATTTTGTATAGATATCTTGTGCAATTGATTTTGCTTTTTCATTTTCTAAACAAAATGACAGGGCAATATCACTATAGCCAAGCCTGGAACAAGCATTTATTAACACAGATAATTCTCTTGCATCTTCTTTTGTATTAAAGAATTTTAATAAGTAGAGATGGCCAATAATGTCTTCTTTTTTCTCCTGATTTGCTCTTTTTAACATAATGCCTGTTATTAGTGTAGATACTTCTTCATCAGTTAATTCTTGTAAGCTTTTATTAGATGGGATGTTGTTTTCTCTTAGGAATGTTAAGGTACCTTTTTGTGAACCAGTTACACCTGGTATGTATGGTGATGTTGAGTATTCTAGTGCTTTTCTTAATGGGCGTGTAGCTGGATAGATGAGTAGGCTTTTCTTAATTGTAAGTTCTGGTGTTTCATCTAGTATTTCTTTATAGTGTTTAGATACACTATCATGTCTATCACCTACCATGCCTATTATTGCTAATCTTGCTAAATCTTGATGTTCTTCACAGAGCTGTTTTGAGAAAAAGTAGCATAAACCAGCACCACAGATATTTTCTTCTTCATACAAATGAGGGTTTATGATGTTTATGTATTGGTTTAAATTTTCTTTATTAATTTCATGATGGTCTAGTATGAATATATCTTGTTTTAAATCCTGGAAATAATTTAAGCTTCCTGAACCTAAATCTGAGAAGAGGAGGATTTCTTTATTGATTCTTTTTAATTCTTTTTTTATGATTTCTTCATCTAATCCTTTGACAATTTTTATTGAGAAGGGTTTGTTTATTCTTTTAAATGTTTTAGCTAGTATTGCTGCTGATGTGATGCCGTCTGTATCATGATGGCTGATTATTCTAATAGGTTTGTTTTTTGATAATTCTAGAAATTTATCTGCAAATTCTTTTATTGATTTTTTCATTACACCTCCTTTAAGGATTTATGCATAGTGCTTTCTTAATTTGTTCAGTCTGGATTGTGCTTTTTGTAATTTGTGTTTTGCTTTTTTATCGGTTATATTGTTTTGAATATGTTTTTTTAAGTGATTTACTTTTTTTTCCATTGATTCAAGTTCTTCATTTGTTTCTATACCTTGTTCTTTTAAATATTGTTTTAATTTTTTTCCATATAATCTGGTTGTTGGAATGCCATAACTATCTCTTAATATTAATCCTATCTGAGAAGCTGGATATGTTTTTGAAAGCTCTGCTATGATTTTCTTTAATTGCTTTTCATCCATTTTTACCCAGACTGGTTTTTGTTCTGCCATACATAATTTTAACTTAAACTGGTTTTTAAAGATTGTTGTTTTAATAAGGTAAATCTTTCTCCCTTAATTCTGCTGCAGATTTGATAGAATAATATATAAGAGGTTTATTTAGGAGGGTATAATATCCTTCAATTTAATATAAATTCAAGCAACCATATCAGTAAAAGGAAGGTTATGCCTATTGCTGATGATATAGCACACGCAATATACCAAATCTTTTTATATTTTTTCATTTATAACCTCTTTCTTATGTTTATTTTTCTTACTAATTGTAAATAGCCCCGCCAGGATTCGAACCTGGGTCTCTGCCTCCAAAGGGCAGAATCTTTGACCACTGGACTACGGGGCTATGTTTTGAGAAGGAGATATTTGTTTTTAAGGTTTTCTAGAATGGCAGTTCTGGATGTTCTAATTCACTTGCTAAACTGCTAGATATTTTTAATAAGAAGCAATTAGGGAATTTGCCTTGTTTATAGTCATGAATTATTGTTTCAAGTAGGTTTTTTGCTTGTTTCCTTGTATGATATCTTCTTCCGCCTTCTTGATTGTTATTTCTTTTTAATAAGTAGATGCCATCTTCATAGACTAGCTCTAATGTTCTTGCTTCATAAATTGATTTACTTGGCATTTGGGATAGAAATAGTTAGGATTTATAAGGTTATTTATACCTGCCTCTCGATTCTACTTTTTCTAATTGTGAGAGGATGAGTTGTTTTTCTTCTGGTTGATATGTTGTTAGAAATTCCTTATATAGTGTTTGCCAGTTTGAATAGTGTTTAGCTTCTAATGCTTGTTTAATTAGATGGATGTCAACTGCTTTATCTTCTCTTCTTCTTGAGATGAATGATAAGCCGAAATCTATGATATATAGTTTGTTTTTATAGATTAGGTTAGATGTGGTTAAATCTCCGTGAATGATATTAGCT
>JBNGDY010000076.1:0-3382 GCA_049975665.1 Candidatus Nanoarchaeia archaeon
GCATATAATTCATGCATTCCTGGGCATGAACATTTTGAATTTTGATTTTTAAGTCTCCCCAATCTACTTTGATATTTTCTCATTGTAATATATACTCCTAAAACCTTTTAAATCTTTGCTTTGTTATTATTACGTAAAAGTTACAGATAGAAAGGTTTAAAAGATTCCAATTTGCTATTCATCTATGGCAAATAGATTAGCAACATGGATATTATCTACAGCATTAGTACTTGGAAGTGCAGGATGTAGTGAAGAACATAAACAAGAACCTCTTGAAGAACAAACTAAAACAACACAAACAGCAGTAAAAACAGAAGCAAACCAATATCTGGAGAATTTTCCAGAAAACATCCCAGGTGCAGGAAATATTAAAAAAAATGAAACAGAGGGTGCAGAAAGATGTTTAGTACATATTAAACAAATGCATGACAATCCTGCAAGCCATCACATACCAACTAAAGATGAAATATTATCTAGAGAATATAAAATTAGACAAGATAATAAGATCATACCACCTGAGTATGGGGTTTTACTTATCCAAAATATCTATCAGGGAGTTAATGATTCTCAAAAAGGCATTTACCAGATTCTAGAAACAATAACACAGCAAGGACAAGAAGTATTAATGGAAGGAGTTTTTGATAGAGACAACATAGATAAAATGAATGCTGAGTTTTCTGATTTCTATTTAAGAGAATTAAAGAGACTTAAAAGAACAGGATATTTTAATACTAGAGAAGAGTATGAATATATCCCTGGAGCAATCATCAAACTTGCTGCAGAAGGTAGATTAAGAGCAGTACCTGCTGAAAAATCTCAGTTTTGTCATAATAGGTATAATATAGAAGGCAGAGAGGATGCATTATTAGAACTTATTTCACAATCAGGCAATCCATATTCAATATCAGTTTATGGATCAGGCCATAATTTCTATGATAATATACAAGAATGGAATGAGAAACATCCAGATAATAAAATATCTTTAATAGAAGTTACTCCAGAAAGCCACATAAAATAAACTTGTATATCACTCTCTAGCAGGATAATAATTTATCCCCTCCCATCCAACAATAATCATTGAATCTACATCCACAATATTTTCTATAAATTTATCTTTTAATTCTGCTATCTGATTGTATAACTCAAATATGTCTCTTACATGTATTCTAAAATCAATATCTGCATAACCCCAGAACCTTCCTACAGATTCTACATTGCCCCTTTGTTTTAGATATTGCTTTATTTGTTTATAAAAATCCTGAGACATGTTCTTAGCATGTATAAATACCCTAAAATGTAAGAAGCCTAGTTTTTCATAATTTATCTTTGTTTTCCATCCAACTATCACCTCTTTATCTTCAAGATGTCTTAATCTTTGCTTAACACTATTTGGAGAGAGATTAAGTTTTTCAGAAAGTTCTATTAATGACGCTCTTCCATGTTCTGCAACAATTGCTATAAGCTTCTCATCTTTCTCATCTATTTTAACCTCTTCTCCACCAGCTGTTGTTGCTTCCTTACCTTGCTTATTATAAAATATAGTTTCTGTGAAATATGTTGATTCTATTTGGCTAGTTACAATCTTATCTTTAATTTTGTCAGATTTACCTTTTATTAATTCTTTATATATAATATCAAGTTCTTGATTATTCCTAGCCTTTATAACTATTGTTAAATCCCAATTTCCAGCATTTTTTCCAGTAGATAATACAGCGGGATGCTTATCTATCTGCTTATGCCACTGATTTTCTTTTTGACTTGACAGCCCAGTAAATTTAAGATAGATAATATGAATAAAATATCCTAGCTTAATAACATCAATAATAGCAAAATACCCTTGTATAATGTTTTCTTTTTCTAATTGCTCAATCCTATATTTTACAACTTGTTTAGATGTATTAAGTTTCTTAGCTAATTGTGAATGAGTAATACGTGCATTCATCTCTATCTCATTTAAAATTTTCCTATCTCTCAAATCTAGTTTTCTCATTTTAATTTCCTCTCCATATTTAAACCAATTATTTTAAAACCATATCTCTCATACATCTTAATAGCTTTTTTATTCTGAGCTCTAACACTTAAACCTATTGTTTTAACATTTTTTTCTTTAGAAAATCCAATAAACTTATCCATTAGCATCTTCCCATAACCCTTAGACCTAAAGCTCTCTTTTACAAAGAGATCATTCAAATATAAATATTTCTTGTTTACAATATATAATATATTAATATAACCTACAACATTCTTACCTTCAACCATTAAAAATATAAAAACATCCTTTTTCTTAATTAACTTATCAAATTCCTTTTCTATGTCTTTTTTAGAAAGAGCTATTTTTTCTTTTGAAATTTTTGAGAGAGAGGCCATGCTTGATTTTCTCATTTTAATATATTCTGCTTTATCTTCTTGCTTGGCTTGCCTTATTTTCATCCAAAACTCCTTTTTCTATGCTTAATAAAGAGTTCTTCATCCTTATTTAAAACAAAATGAAGATGTTCCTGAGATAATTTCAACTCATTTAGTTTTTCTATAAATCTTTCTATTTGTTTATCATTTAATTCAAATTCATAGATTTTATGTTCTCTTACCATATTTAACATTAATCAGTTAAAGTATATAAATATTGCGTTTTGTTAAAAATATTAAAAGAAAGTTTTAATTAACCTGTAATATAGGTTATTATGTAATAATAGTTACAAGGAGATTAAGATGGAAGAAAGAATATATCATGGAACATGTATGGCTTTTGTTCAACTAGCTAATGAAAGAGAAGGGTTGTTTGGACCTGATTATGATAGTGTAAGCTTTACTCCAGATATAAATCATGCAAGAATGTTTGCAAATAGCTGGCAGACTTCTGCAGGCAGGGCAAGATTAGCAGAAATGTTTGGTAATATCCCAGAACAATTAGTACAACCAGTTATCTTAACATTTAATCCTTCTGAATTAGGACAATTAAATCAGACATTAGATGGTAATGCTATTGAATATTATGTTGAAAGGGGACCAGTACAAATAAATGTTTAAGATGGCAAAGAAAACATATGGACCAAATACAATTGAAAGATTAAAAGCAGATGGATATAGCAACAGAGCTATAGAAGACATAACACTAATTGCACATAAACATAGTGCAAGAGTAAATAATATAGAAAACATGCTTTCACAAGGCTACAATCCTAAACAAGTAGATGAAATCTATGCTGTTGCAAGACAATCTAGACAAACACCAAAAATAATTGCCAAGACCTATGATATATTCAAGCCAACACAAGGCAATTTAGGAGAACTTGTTGAAGAAATTACCTCAACATTTAAAGGACAATGGGCTAGTGATAGGATTAACCAAGCAATAGCAGCAAGATGCCTATATGGTAATAAA
>JBNGDY010000077.1:0-3379 GCA_049975665.1 Candidatus Nanoarchaeia archaeon
CTTCTATCTTTGTCCTACCTCTTATTACTAATTTACCCTTACCTTTAGTATACATCTCTTTTAATTCACCTGTCAGTCTGCCACCTGTTGGAAAATCAGGTGCTTTCAAAACACTCATTAATTCCTCACTAGTAGAAGACGGCTTGTCAATATATGTTAAGATAGTATCACAAACATCATTAATATTATGTGGGGGAATATTGGTTGTCATACCAACTGCAATACCTGATGCACCATTTAGTAAAAGATTTGGTAACTTACCTGGTAGAACAACAGGTTCTTCTAATGTATTATCAAAATTCATTCTCATATTAACTGTTTTCTTTTCTATATCTTGTAATAATTCATTAGAAATTTTAGTCATCTTAGCTTCTGTATATCTATCAGCAGCAGGTGGATCTCCATCTAAAGAACCAAAATTCCCTTGTCCAAATATTAATGGATATCTTAATGAGAATGATTGAGCCATTCTTACTAAAGCATCATATAATGCAATATTACCATGTGGATGGTATCTACCCATTGTATCTCCAACAATTCTTGCACATTTCTTAGTCTGTTTATTAGCCTGCAAACCCATATTATGCATAGCCCATAATATTCTTCTATGCACTGGTTTTAAACCATCTTCTACAGATGGTAATGCTCTAGATACAATAACTGACATAGCATAATCTATATATGCTTTCCTCATCTCTCCAGAGATTTCTGCTTCTACTACTCTCTTAGCTTTTTCTTCTTCTGCCATGTTTCTTTTATGATAATTGTTTTATATTTTCAACACCAATTAATATTGCCCCTTTTGAAGGTTCATCTTTATTTTCCGATATTGTTTTAACAAACTCTAACCATTTACCTTTATCAAAATATTCTGCCTTACCCTTAATTTGGTATCCGTTCCAATTATTATCCCAAACAACAAGACAAACATTTGGATTTGCTTTAATGTTTTTAATAGTGGTTTTCATATAATTGTCTGTAATTATAATATTATCCTCCCTAACTTTAACATATGCTACTGCTATTGCATATGGGTTATTACCCTCATCAGTTGTAGCTAAAGCTACAGGATTTCTTTCTATTACATTTTTTATATCTCCTAATTCCATTATTCTTATTTCTTACTCTCCTTATTAATTTTCTTCTTAGAAGTTTTCTTTTTGCTTTTCTTCCTGCTTTTTCTCTTAATGCTGTCCTTAATTGGTTTAACCTGCATTAATAGTGCTTTCCCATGATAACCACAATCCTTACAAGTATATGAATCATCTCCTTTAAAACGCATATCAGGATTAATATTCTTACTACCACACTCAGCACATATCAGTATATCTTCACCACCTTGCTTCATATTTTTCTCTAACTTCTTAATCTTACTCTCTTCAACCTCAATCTGTGGAAAGATAGCTGCCTGATAACCACAATCATCACATATCTGTCTTGGCATAATACCAAATAAATTCCTTAATGTAAACATATACCTAACATGCTTGCTTTTACATTTTGGACAAAATCTAATCTTAATCATAAATCCACCTCTGCATATTTAGAATTTTCCTGTATAAACTCTCTTCTTGGCTGAACTGAATCACCCATTAATATAGAGAAGGTTTCATCAGCTTCAACAGCATCTTCTATAGCTACTTGTTTTAAAATTCTTGTTTTAGGATTCATAGTAGTCTCCCATAATTGCTTATCAGACATCTCCCCTAATCCTTTAAACCTACCAACTTCATACTTGCCTTTAATCTCTTTCTTAACATTTTCCAATTCCTTATCAGAGTAAACATAAACATCCTTACCTTTCTTCCTAATCTTATAAAGAGGAGCAACAGCAACATAAACATGCCCATTTTCTATTAATTCTGGTGCATATCTATAAAATAAAGTTAATAACAATGTTTTAATATGCTGTCCATCCACATCTGCATCAGTCATAATAATAATCTTATTATACCTTAACTTATCTAGATCAAAACTATCTTTAACACCTGTCCCCATTGCTGTGATCAAATTAGATATTTCTTCAGATGATAATGCTTTATTAGGATTAGATTTCTCAACATTCAATATCTTACCTTGCAATGGCAGAATAGCTTGAAATTCCTTATCCCTTGCTGCTTTTGCTGTACCTCCTGCTGATTGTCCTTCAACAATATATAGTTCTGTCCTCTCCTTTTTCTTAGTTGAACAATCAGCTAATTTCCCTGGCAGCCCTCCAGAACCCATCACACTCTTTCTTCTTACAAGCTCTTTAGCTTTCTTAGCAGCTTCTCTAGCTTTTAATGCAGATGCAGCTTTTTGAGCAATCTTCTTAGCAATAGAAGGATTTTCCTCAAAAAATTCAGATAATGCACTAATTGTAATAGAATACATATCCCCTTTAACATCAGAATTTCCTAATTTTGTTTTAGTCTGCCCTTCAAACTGTGGCTCTTTCAATCTTAAGGAGACTATTGCAGTCAATCCCTCTCTTACATCATTACCATTTAATTTCTGCCCATTCTTTAATATACCTTTAGATGTTGCATAATCATTTATTACTTTTGTTAAAGCTGTTTTAAATCCTGTGATATGTGTGCCTCCTTCTATAGTATTAATGGTATTAACAAAACCATGCAGGTTCTCATTATATGTATCTGTATACTGTATAGAAACCTCTGTCTGCAATCCATTCTTACCTGTTTTAAAATAAATAGGTTTGTGCAATGTGCTTCTTGACTTATTCAGCCAAGTTATAAACTCTCTTAATCCTCCTGCAAAATGAAAATCCCTTTTCTTATCTTCTCTCTTATCTTCAAAAACTATTCTTAAACCAGCATTTAAAAAGCAGATCTCTCTAAATCTGGTAGCGAGGGTATTAAAATCATAATTTAATGTTGAGAAAATGCTATCATCTGGTAAGAATGTTATTCTTGTGCCTTCTCCTTTCCCAGGTTTATTTTTAACACCATATTTTGGCTTACCTCTTTCATATTCTTGATAATATACTTTGCCATTCTTAAAAACTTCAACCTTCATCCAATTAGATAACCCAGCTACTACAGAAATACCAACACCATGTAAACCTCCTGAAACAGCATAAGCTTTTTTATCAAATTTCCCACCAGCATGTAATTTAGTTACTATAATCTCCATCGCAGGCTTCTTATAAACAGGGTGTGTATCAACAGGCATGCCTCTACCATTATCCTCTACAGTTACAGAATTATCCTTATTAATAGTGATATTAATGTGATTACAAATACCTGCTAAGCATTCATCCACAGAATTATCAACAACCTCTTGAATCATATGATGCAAACCTTCTCTGCCAGTACTACCAATATACATAGCAGGCCTCATCCTCACACCTTCCAACCCTTCTAAAACCCTAATATCC
>JBNGDY010000078.1:0-3353 GCA_049975665.1 Candidatus Nanoarchaeia archaeon
ATACAGTGAATATGCAAGATATAGCTGGAGAAGTTGGTTCACCAATTACTTATAAGCTTTACTTAGTAACAAAGGCGACAGCGTATGGAGGACATTTAACAGATACAAGAACACTTCCACAAGTAATAACTGTTGAGAAAGAATCACTGGACTTCACAATTGACTTTGATTGGACAGCATAAACTAAATCATAAATATAGGAAAATGGAAAAGAAATTAATAGTTGGGTTTTTGTTTTTAATATTTTTATTTAATTTTTATTTTCCTATCACTGATGCAGCTAGTGCAGAAGAAGAATTGGTTTATAAATCATATAAATCTGGAGAATGTAAAATAAGTGTTAGAAATGAAGATAACTTAGAATGGACAGATTATAAGATTAATGTAGATTTTGATAAGTCAGAGAATAGTATAATTGGTGTATATGATGGAACACCTAATCTGCCAGTAACTTATGATTATAATAATATTGGTAATGGTTGTAGGTATTCTTATTACTTAGGATATGAATCACCTAATGGAGTATATGATCTGATAGATGAGGGGTATATTAGTAATACAATGGTATCATGCCCAAATAGTGTAATAGATCCAAATCCTTATGATGGTGATGAAGAGTGGAAGTGTAGTAGTTATTGTATTCCTGGAAAGGGAGTGTGTGTGGATGATTCTACATTAAAAAGATGTTCACTCGATGGTTCATTTATTGAAGAAATTAATTGTGGGTACAAATGTACTGATGACCAATGTTTAAGCTTAGGTTACGATTTATTAGTTAGTACAAATAAAGCATCATATTTTTATGGAGATAATTTAATTGTTACTGGAGAATTTAAGAGAGTGGAAACAGATTATCCAGTAGAAGGTGCTAATATTCTTGCACAAGTTATGAAAAGTGGAGCAGTTATTGATGAAAAAACTGGGTGGACTGATGGACAAGGGATGGTTGATTTTAATTTTGAAGATGTTGAATTGGTTGGAGAAGTAACAATTAAATTAAGCACAAGATATAGAGATAAAGATTATAACAAAGCCAGAATAGTTAATTTTGTAGGTGAACCAATAAAAGAAGAGGTAACAGCTGGTAGAGAAGGATATACACAATATAATAACAATCCAATAACATTTAGAGTTAAACTAGAAGATATGAATGGTAATCCAATTAGTCCTGATAGATTAAATAATATAGAGGCAGTTACATCTCTTTCTAATGGTGAGATTTTGAGTAATGAAGTTGATTTTAGGGGAGAAGGTGTTTATATAATCTCTTCTGAAGTTATAGGTACAGGAAATTTTGTAGGAAAACTAAGATTTGAATATCAAAAAACAATGCAAAACACTAATATTGTTAAAATAGAAGTTAAACAACCCCAAATAGTTATTTCTAATGATATTGGTTCTTCTAGTATGCTTAATGATACAAATACATATACCCTCTCAATATCAGATGTTAGAGGTGAAAAAATAAATCCAGATAATATATGGATTGAAGTAACTTATCCAGATGGGATAACTAAAGATATAATAGATATGGAAGATATGAATAGAATTGATAATAGTACATTTAAGTTTAATTACACATTCAGCCAGGTAGAAAAGTATTCCTTTGATATTTTCGCAACTAAATCTGGATATGTAAAAGGGCATTATTTAGCAACAGTATCAATAACAGGAGAATCTGAATTTTTAGCAGGTCCTTCTTGGTTAAGATATACAGCACAAATTAGTATTGTTTTTATTATTTTATTCTTTATCAGTGCCTTTTTATTGTATTGGTTTAAAATAAGAAAAAAATGAAACAAAAAAACAAAATAATAGCAGTAATAGGAATAACATTATTAGTAGTACTTGGTATAATAGGATATATGTTTTTTTATTGGCAAGATACTGAAGAAAATGGAGATGATTGGTTTAATGAAACAGAAGAAGAGAATGAGACAGAAGCAATCAATCCACCAACAGATTATATAGCATATTGGTCATTTAATGAAGGTAGTGGCAGTGTAGCTTATGATGAAACAGGTAGTTTTGATGGAAGTATAAGTGGTGCTACATACACAACTAGCGGATGTGCTAGTGGCAGTTGTTTAAGATTTGATGGTTTAGATGATTATGTTAAGATTGGCAATTATGATTTATTAAAACCTTCTACTATTACAGTTAGTGCATGGTTTATAAGAGAAGGTGGGGAGAGATGGTCATCATTAGTCTATAATATGCAATGGCCAGATTCAGGATATTTATTATTTACAGATGCAAAACCTTATGTTAGCTGGAGAGTATTAGATGAAGAATCTTATAATGAATATGATTTAGATTATCCAATACAATTAAACCAATTATATCATGTTGTTGGTGTTTATGATGGAGCATCATCTCAATTATATATAAATGGAGAATTAGTAGATTCAACCCCTGCATCATATAATCCAGATTCCCCTACAAAAACCATGATTGGAAATAATGCAGCTACAGCAGCCCCATTCTTAGGTACTATTGATGATGTTAAGATTTATGATAGAGCATTATCATCAGATGAAATAAGTGATTTATATAACTCAATTTAAATATGAATAAAAAATTATTAATAGCAATAATAGGAATGTTAGTCATAATAGCAGGAGCTTATTTTTATAGTGTTCAAGAAGAAGAGCCTGTTGGTATTAAGATATATGATGCGGATGGTAATCTTCTTTATCCTAAAAACTCTGTTATGAGTATTATTTCTCCTGGAAATATTAAAGCTAATGAGATTAGATTTGAAGTTAGTATAAGAAATACAGGGGATTTAGATATAAATATGAGTGAATTTAATTTTGTTGTTTATGATTCAAATAATAATTATATAGTAAATCTAGATAATAAATTCAATTTTAATACTAATTATAAAGATAATGTAATAGGGGCTGGAGAACAGATAATTTTGGACTCTGAGTATGTTGAGACTTCTCAGTTTGAAGGAGAAAATCAGCCAGTTCAATTCTGGGCTACTATAAAAGGATATAGTGTAAGAACTAATCAATTTGTGAGTGATACAGCTATTGCTGAGTTAACATTTGAGCCAGGACAACAAAAAATAATATTTACTAAAGATGTAGTTGATATTAATTTAGATGAATACTATAGAATAAATGGAAATACCTTAATTTTGAAGAGTGATACATATTATGAATTATCTGATTTTGTTTTAGGAGATGGGATGTTTTTAACAGTAGATAAGCAGCAAGAAGCCTCAGTCTTATGTATAGAAGTTGATGGAGATGCGAACATTAAGGGAACAATAGATTTATCAGAGAAAACTATAAAATATTCAGACTTTTTATGTGGTAAAAAAGAAATAGCTGATCTTGTAT
>JBNGDY010000079.1:0-3266 GCA_049975665.1 Candidatus Nanoarchaeia archaeon
CCATTATGTTCTGGATAAATCTTTATTGTAAATTCTAAAATTAAATCATTATTTAAAGAGGTGAATGTAAATGGCCTTTTCTCTTCTTGCCATCCATCCATATCAATACTAACTAATGTAGCTTGTCCTGGTTTAAATTCATAATTAGCAGGTTTCTCTAATATAAATCTAATCACATTATGCGTTACAAACTCCTTCATTAATATTTTAACTCTATGTGCCATTTTGTATGTTATTTATCTGCTGAGCCAAATTAATATCCTCGTCAGTTACCTTGCCTTCTGAATGTGTTGTTAAACTTATCTTCACCCTGCCATATCCTAATTCAATATCTGGATGATGTCCAGCTTCTTCTGCTAGCTTACCAACCTTATTAACAAATGTAAGAGCAGATTTAAAATCAGGGAAAGTTATCTCTTTAGATATCTTTTTATCTTCATATTGCCAATTTTCTATCTCTTTATTCATTTTAACTAAATTTTATTTAACAGATAATAGTTAACTATAGTAAACATATTATTTAAATTTTGCCATCAAAAATTTAATAAAGTCAGCCCCTATCCTCAATTAATAGCTTGGAGACTACATATTAAAGATAAGATTGAGGTTAGAGGAAAAAAAGGAGAAAGATTATTCTGCCCCCCCATTGCTTCCCACATAAATTACCCTTTACAAAACCAATAACTAATGAATCTTGCCATTACCACAATAAAAGATTGAGGATGGTACATCACATACCCTTCTGCTTCTTATCTGGTTGCAAAAATTATAAAAGAATGATAGAGAAATATAAAGAAGACAAGAAGTTTAAAAATAGCCCCGCCAGGATTCGAACCTGGGCCACGAGGACCAGAACCTCGCATCTTTGGTCTCCTCTTATGAAATAAAAGGATTTGACCACTGGACCACGGGGCTATCTTAGATAGATAAATTAGCTGCTTTAAAAAACTTTATAAATGCTTCTGGTTAGGTTTTAGTGTTCTATTCATTTAATTAATTTAGAACAATTAGGAGTAAAAATGAAACGTTCAAGCAGAAGATGGAAAAAGCAAGGCCAGATGAGATGGAAGTGGCAGAGAAAAAGGCTTAAAAAGGAAAAACGAAAGAGAAAATTAAGAAAATCAAGATAATCCTATTCTCTAATATAATAATCTTTATAAAAAGAATTTATCTCTATTTCTTATGAACCATGATATATGGACAGAAAAATATAGACCTGATAGGTTTGAAGAGGTGGTTGGACAGGAAGAGGTAATAAAAAGAGTAAAATCACTTACTCAAAGCCTTAACATCCCTCATATGCTTCTTGCAGGCCCAGCAGGCACAGGTAAATCAACATTAGCACTAATAGTTGTAAAGCAATTATTTGGACAATCTTGGAGAGAAAACTATCTAGAATTAAATGCTAGTGATGAAAGAGGAATAGATGTTGTAAGACAAAAAGTAAAGGATTTTGCCAGAACAAGAGCATTAGGAGATGTGCCATTTAAAGTCATCTTTTTAGATGAGGCAGATGCATTAACAAGAGAAGCACAACAAGCATTAAGAAGAACAATGGAGAACTATACCTCAACATGCAGGTTCATACTTTCATGTAATTATTCATCAAGGATAATAGACCCAATCCAGTCAAGATGTATCTTATTCAGGTTTAAGTTATTAGAAAAAAAAGATATTAATCGGATTGTAGAGCGAATAGCAGAAGGAGAGGGCCTGACAATAACAGAAGAGGGTTTTGATGCATTATATGAAGCATCAGAAGGGGATTGTAGGAGAGTTATCAACCTGCTACAAGCAACAGCATCTATATCTCCTAATATCACACCAGATTTAGTAAATACAATAATAGCAAGAGCTAAACCCTCAGATATTAAGATAGTATTAGATTATGCTCTTTCTGGAGATTTTCATAATTCAAGACAAAAATTATTAGATATTATGTTAAAGGAATCTATCTCAGGACAAGATGTTATTAAAGCTATTCAAAGAGAAGTCTGGAATCTACCAATAGATAATGATTTGAAAGTTAAGATTACAGAAAAAACAGGAGAAGCAGAATTCAGATTAGTAGAAGGTAGTGATGAGTTTATACAATTAGAAGCACTGCTTGCTAGTTTTGTGGTTGCTGGTGGAGGGAAGTAAAATGGCAATTCAGGTTGAGTTTAATCCTGATTTATGTTTAAGAGAATTTAATCACCCAGGCAGATTGCCTGAAGAATGTCTTCCTGAGACCTTGGAAATAGAGGGAGTTTATAATTTTTTAAAAAAAGGATTAAGAAATTATTGGATTTTAGGCGAGATTCCATTAAGGGAAACAAAGGGAAATGAAAACTTATCAAAACCAATTGCAAGTATAAAGATTTTAGAGGTAACCCATTTTTTAAAAGATGGGGAGATATGGACAAAAGGAAAATATAAAGTTATTGAAACAAATAACTTTGCATTTGATGGTTATGAAAAAATCAAAGGAGATTAAAATGAAAATAATGATTGTATGCAGCAAATATTTTTACGAAAACATTCCTAAGATAAGAAAAAGATTAGAAAAAGAAGGACATAAATTAAAAATGCCTAATTCTTATGATGAGCCATTTGCAGAAGAGAGATTTAAAAAAATGGGCAAAGAAGAGCATATAAAATGGAAAGCAGATATGATGAAAAGACATGAAGAGAATATTAAATCACAAGATGCTATTCTTGTTTTAAATTTTGAGAAAAAAGGCATCCCAAATTATATAGGTGGAAATACTTTAATGGAAATAGGATTTGCTCATGCAAATCATAAAAAAGTTTTTTTATTAAATCCTTTGCCTGAAAACGTTTCATACTTAGATGAGATTAAAGCAATGTATGATGAGATTCTACATGGAGACATATCAAAAATTCCTTTAGAATCCCCAAATAACAAAGATTTTTCTTTAAATAAAATAGGACAGGAAGCTGAAAAAATTGAAGAAGAGATAGGATTAAATTTTGATGATGTGCTCAATAAACTAACGCAGGAATTAGGAGAGTTTAATGATGCTGTCCAAGAATTCAGAGGAAGATATTGCAGACAGCAATCAGAAAATAATGGACATATTAAAGAAGAACTTGGTGATTTAATTTTTAATATTGCCTCAATTTGTAGAAAAATAGGCATTAATCCTGATGATTTTAACAAATATGCTTCAAATACTTTAGATAAATTTCAAGAAAGGAAGGAACTATATAAGCAGAATTTAAAATGACAAACAAATATAAAACATTAAAAGAGGAGGTTACAC
>JBNGDY010000080.1:0-3244 GCA_049975665.1 Candidatus Nanoarchaeia archaeon
TCTGTAGACTCAAAATTAATGTATGATCTTGGTGCAAGAAATAATTATTATTCTAAAGAAGATATTTTTTCTAGTAATAGATATGGGGGTTATTTAGTAACAAGATTAACAGGTATAGAAGTTGATGATGTTAAGAATTTGATTGATTTATCTACACAAATACAAAATGATGGTTTAGAAGGCATTTTTTTACTCAATAATTATAGTGAAGATTTTCATTATTCATCTTATTTTGAGAATACTAATACATCAATCTCAAATCTTGGATATGAGGTAGAATTTAATACTACAGGGTTTGTAAGACATAGATACAATCTCTCAGGATATGTTTCATGGGGAAGTAATGCTGGATGTGGGATTAATTGTAAAAATTCATCTGCATGGAATTTATCTTTTAATCCAGGAGCATTAGCAGAAACTCTTGTTTCTACATCTGCCAGAACATTTGAGCATGGATATGATGGAACAGGACCTTATGGAGCTCAATCACTTATATCTGATTTAATAAAATACAATGTTACAGGAGTTAAAGGGTATGTTTATGAGCCATCGCTTGGGGCAGTTGCTAAAGTAGATATATTATGGGGAAGATATTTGAAAGGGTATAATCTCGCTGATTCTTATTATATGGCTTCTACTAAGAGAGATTGGATGGATGTAGTTGTAGGAGATCCTAAAACATATATTAAATTAGATACTATTTATCCCTCTTTAACAATTGTATCACCTCTAAATGGAGAAAGAGTAAACAATGGAACAAATATAACTATCACACCCAATCCAACAAGATTTTCAGATATTAATACTGTTTGGTACTCTGTTAATGGTGGAGGAAATACAACCCTAACATCTCCTTATACAATAGACACTTCTTCGTGGACATTTGATAATTATACTATAAATTTCTATGTAAATGATACTTCTGGAAGATTAGGCAGTAGAAGTTTTGAAATAATTATTAATGAAACTATTGGAGAAACACCAAATTATCTTACATTTGATGGTAATGAAACAACAAACATAAAGATTTTGAAGGATAAGACAAATGTTTCTGATCTAATATTACATAAGGATTATGAATTAAAAATAGACTTTTTTGAAAATATAAATGTCTCAGGTTTAAATTTAGATGAGCTTGTTGATTCCAGAAAAGGGAAGGTATCAATTAACTCTTCATTAGCTCCAGAGTTAAATAAATCAGCTAACATTACTTTTTATAATAATCCTGCCCAGGGATTTGTAAATCCTTTTATCTCTAGAGATGGGGAAAGATGTAATCCAACAACAAATCCTCCCTGTTATAACTTCACACCATTAGATGCTGAAACAGTTATTTTTAATGTTACTGGTTTTTCAACTTATGCAATGTCTGGGAGTGGTGTTGAGGATTGTATGAATTTTACGTCTTCAGGAGAATACATCCTACAAAATAATATTGAAACAAATGATACCTGTTTTAGGATTCAGGCGAATAATGTAACTATAGATTTAAATGGATATAATATTACGGGGGGTGGAACTGGTAAGGGGGTTTTAGTTGATGGATATAATAATTCAATAATAAAAGATGGAGAGATTTATAATTTTACAGATGGTGTAAGCCTTAAATATAACTTAGATAACACACTAACAAACATAACAGCTAACTCAAATGATTATGGAATTTATTTTTTTAGAAGCTCTAACAACACCCTCACAAATATAACAGCAAATGAAAACAATTATGGAATCTATCTTAATTCAGAATCAAACAACAACACCCTAACAAACATCACAGCAAATGAAAACAATTATGGAATCTATCATCTTACAAGCTCCAGCAACACATTAGCAAATATAATTACAAATGAAAACTCTGTACTTGGGATTTTTTCTAAAGCAAATTTTGGTGACACCCTAACAAACATCACAGCAAATTCAAATGCAGGAAGTGGAATATATATTTCCTCAAACAACAACACCCTAACAAACATCACAGCAAATTCAAATGCAGGAAGTGGAATATATATTAAAAAAGGTTTGAATAATAAATTGATTAATATCAATACTAATAAAAATACTAATAATGGAATTGCTATTGGAGAATGGGGTTTTTCTAAAACAACAATTAATAACACCCTCACAAATATAACAGCAAATGAAAACAATTATGGAATCTATCTTAATTCAGAATCAAACAACAACACCCTCACAGATATAACAGCAAATGAAAACAATGTTGATGGTGTTTTTATTTATGGAAGTTCAAATAATCAATTAACTAATATAGAAACAAACTTAAATATTGAGAATGGAATAAAAATCAGTTCAGAGCTGGATTTTTCAATTAACTCAAACAACAACACCCTAACAAACATCACAGCAAATAAAAATAATAAAGGAATCTATTTTACAAATAGTTCAGATAACAATTCTTTGAAAAATGCAAATATGATATTAAATCAGGATTATGGTGTTTATATAACCGCAGCCTCAGGCAACAATATTGAAAATAGTTTATTTAAAAAGAATATAAGGGCAGTGTATGATGATGATACAAATAATTATTATTCAAATGAATTTTTAAGAGAGAGAATACCTCTTTCTCCTTTTTTAACTAAATCAAGAGATATAGATAAAGATGAGCAGACAAGCTTTAATTTTACTTTAAATAACATAAATGGAAGTGAATGTCCTTCCTGTTCTTATGATTTAAATTTATATCCTTCTGAAGATGATTTTGAGTATTCTAAAGATGGAGCTATAATCACAGGTAATTTTACACCATCTAAAACAGGTGTTTATTCATTAAAGATTAATATAACAGATTCAAACAACAACTCCCAAATAAGAAAATATGTTTATTTAGTTAATTCTACTACCGATATAGTTAATTATTATTTTAGAAGTATTAATCCAATACATGGACAACCAACAACATATGGATCTGAAACAGATGCAGGCTCTTTATTATTTGAGATTCCCTCATCGCCTGAAGAGGTTTGGTGTGGTTCTTATATTGGTTTTTCTATTGATGATTTACCTTCATCTGGCATAGGCATATTTAAAGATATTAATTATTCTGTTTGGTATAAAACAGATGTAACAAGCAATAATTATACAGGTATTACACGATTTGGTGATGTTAATGGTTTAGATGTTGATTATAATGCTTCTATTAGTGCAACAACAAAAACATTTGAAACTTTCAACTTCTCAACTGATTGGGTAAGTGATTATTTATGGGATTGGTATTATATAACTA
>JBNGDY010000081.1:0-3241 GCA_049975665.1 Candidatus Nanoarchaeia archaeon
CATTTACATTAAGAACAGCAAATAATTTACTTGATATTACTGTTACAAATGATGATGCAACACATGGTGATAATGCATTATTTACAATTCAAGAAGGAAATATTGATCATGGAAATCTTGCTGGATTAACTGATGATGATCACGAACAATATATTCTTGTTGATGGAACAAGAGCATTTACTGGTCCTGTCGGTGGTGTCACACCATCAGCTGGTTCTGATCTTGCAACAAAAGATTATGTTGATGGTTTGCTTCAAGGATTAGATTGGCAAGAATCTATAATTGATAGAGATTTAACATCTCCTCCTGCAACACCAGCTGAAGGAGATCGATATCTTGTTGGATCTGGTGCAACAGGCGATTGGTCTACCCATGATGGTGAAATTGCAGAATGGGATGGATCTTCTTGGGTTTTTTCACAACCTGATGAAGGTTTTTGTATGTGGGTTGAAGATGAAAATGTTCAGATTACATACAATGGAACAGATTGGGTTACCTTTGGTTCAACTACAAATCACGCAGCATTATCTGGATTGCAAGGTGGAGACACAGGAGAATATTATCACCTTACATCTGCAGAACATACAGATTTAACAGATGGTGGAGATTCAACCAGTCACTATCATGCTACAGACAGGAATCTTTCAAATGCAACAGGAACACTTGCTATTTCTAATGGTGGTACAAATAATGATACATATACAGCAAGTAGATTTTTGATTTATGATGGTACAAAATTAGCATCTTCAGCTTATGATAGTTCAAGTTTTGCAGCATCTAATCATAATCACGATACTGAATATCTCGGAATTACATCAAAAGCAGCGGATGCAGATTTACTTGATGGACAGGACGGACTATATTATCTTAATTGGAATAATTTTACAAATAAACCTCTTTCATATACTCCTTCTATTCATGGAAACGAAGCACATAATTCAACTTTTATTACTGCAACTGGTGTAACATTTGAAAATCTTGATGCTAACGGTGATGTTGGAACAGGGGCATCACAGGTTGCTGCTGGTGATCACACTCACACCGGAATGTCATTTAAATATTCAACAACAATTGGAGATAATGTTTCTACATCAATTACTGTTACACATAATCTTGGAACAAGAGATGTTATTACACAAATTTATACAAATACTTCTCCTTATGAAGAAGTTATTTGTGATGTTGAACATACAGATCTTAATAATACAACATTTAAATTTGCAGAAGCACCAGCAACTGATGAATTTAGAGTGGTTATTATTGGATAAAAAAAGGAAGTGAAAAATAATGGGAGATTTTGCACATTATCTTTCAAGTAATATTTTAGATTATATTTTTGGTTTAGAAAATTATTCTCCACCTATAACAATGTATTTGGGTTTATCTACAACAACAGTTAATGATGATGGAACTGGTGTGACAGAACCGGATGCACCATCCTATAGTAGAATTTCTATAAATAATAACAAAATTGTTTGGTCTGCTGCAGAAGTTTCTGAAGGAAAATCTTCATTAAAAAATGTATCAGAATTTGAATTTAATACTGCAACCGAATCATGGGGGACAATTGTATCTTGGTTTATTTCTGATTCAGAATCTAGTGGAAACGTTTTAACATATGGTACACTAGATCCATCAATTACAATTGATGAGAATAATAGATTAATAATCCCGGCAGAAGCTATTACAATTACACTTGATTAATAAATAACTTTATGATATAATTATATATGATCTTTATATTAAAGGATGTGATATTTTAAATGACAAAAAAATATTTAGGAACATCTCCCCCATTATTAGATCAGGATCTTATAACTAAGGGATATCTTGACACACAGATATCAAATATTTCTTTAAATGATCTATTAAATGTAAATACATCTCCATCAGATGGAGATGCTTTAATTTGGAATAGTTTAGCAGAAGAATGGCAAGCGGGAACAGTTTCTGGAGACTTATCTGGTCCCGCATCTTCTTCAGATAATGCTGTTGCAAGATATAATGGTATAGATGGAAAAATATTACAAAATTCTGGTATAATTATTGATGATGATGATAATATTAGTGGTGTTGCTTCTATTCTTTTGGGTAATTATAAAATTGAATTTAATTCTATTGAAACATCTTTAGATATAACATATGTTTCTTAATAGGGGGAAATTATTATGGGAGATTTAGCACATTATATGTCAAGCAAAATTTTGGATGAAATATTTGGTGGAACAAATTATGTACCAGAGGCAACATTATATTTAGGTCTTTCTACTTCAACAATAGCTGATGATGGAACAAATATTACAGAACCAACAGATTCCAATTATGCTAGAGTTTCAATAACAAATAATAAAATTAATTGGGACACTGCGTCTGTTGTTTCTGGTAAATCCCAAATTCAGAATGCTGTGGCTTTTGAATTTCCTGCAGCAAATACTGGATTTGGAACTATTACTGATTGGTTTATATCTGATGCAGCTTCAGGTGGAAATATCATAGCATATGGAGCATTAAATGCTAGTAAAACAATAGGTTCTGGGGAAAAGCTAATAATTCCTATTGATGGTATGACTATTACATTAGATTAAAAAGGATGATATATTATGGCAGGATGGACAAATTATCTAGAAGCTAAAATTTTAGATCATCTTTTTGGTGGATCAACATTTTCCCAACCAGCAGATTTATGGATAGGATTAAGTACATCAGATCCTTCTGATGATGCTGGAACTGGATTTACTGAACCTTCAGGTAATGGATATGCTAGAGTTCAGATTCCTAATCAATCAGGAGATGGTAATTGGAATGCTGCTTCTGGTGGAAGTAAAACAAATGCTTCTTCTTTCTCATTTAATGAGGCCACAGGATCTTGGGGAACTATAGTTGCATTTGGTATTTTTGATCAATCTACTAGTGGAAATCTTTTGTTATGGGGAGAATTAACAGTAGATAAAACAATATCATCTGGAAATATTTTAAGATTTCCTGCTGGAGATTTAAGTTTAACATTAGATTAAATTTTATTTTAAATAAAGAAGGGGGGTTACAATATGGCTGTTGAGTATTTGCGCCCATCTGGTGATGATACTTATGTCAATGTAGAAAATGAAAATAGTAGTACAACAAATTTATATCAATCTATTGATGAGACAACTGTAAATAATAGTGATTTTATTGTAACCCCAACTTCTGGAAATGCGTCTGATTCATTATATAGATGTACATTATCTAATCCTTCTAAAAC
>JBNGDY010000082.1:0-3197 GCA_049975665.1 Candidatus Nanoarchaeia archaeon
GGGTGAGGATGCAGGTTCAGGAAGTGTGCATACAATACCTGCTAAAGAAGGCAGGACATATTATGTAAAATGTAAGACAGATGAACCTCCTGTTGGATGTTCAATTATTGCAAGTATAAACTAAATTATAAAAGACTTTATAAATATAAATTGCATAAAAAAAACATGGAAAAGAGAGGGCAAGTAACATTATTTATAATTATTGCAATCATGATTGTTATTGCAATAGCTTTATTTTTTTTATGGGTTAGACCAACTTATATGCAAGAGGGTGGTGAGTTATCTTTAGAAAGATGTGTTCAATCTGCTTTAGAAAAGCATATACAAGAACTTGGTTTAAAAGGTGGATTTATTAATCCTGAGTTAACATATGCATATCAAGGAGAGGATATAACTTATTATTGTTATACAGAAGAGTATCATCAAGCAGGTATTGTACAGGTTGCATTTCCAAAAAAGCATTTTGAAGAGAATTTAGAATTAGCTATTAAAGAAGATGTTTCATCTTGTTATGAACAAGCAATTAGTGAGTTGCAGGCTGAGGGTTATGATGTTCAGCCAGGTGAGATTAATTTAGATGTTAATTTGTTCTCAAATCAGGTTGAGTTAGATTTAGAAGCACCTACATCTGTAACAGGACAACAGACAAGAAGATATGAAACATTTAAGATAAATGAGCAGAGCAATATATATGATTTATTAATGATTGCTACTTCTATTCTACAACAAGAAACACATTATGGTGATAGTGATGTGTCTAGTATGATGATGTTTTATCCAGATATAACAATAAGAAAGAAGAAGCAGAGTGATGGCACAACTATTTACATTATTGAGGATGGAAAAACTAAATTGCAATTTGCAAGCAGGAGTTATATATGGCCAGCAGGATATGGGATATAGATGATAAGTCATTAGGAGGTTTTTGTGGATTAATAGCCTTGCTTATCTTATCATTATTAGTAAGGTTTAATGTGATTATGAATGAGGCTGTTATAGGTTTTTTATATGCACCAACTAAGTTAGGTTTTGCTATATATCATGATATGGCAAGGAATAATTATTGGCTAGGCATTTCCTTAATGTTTTTATGCTTAGTATTGACATATTATTTTATAGGTGTAATAATTGGGTATATTATTGAAAAATGGAAATAGAATTTATAAAACCATATAAGTGGCAGGTTGTAATAGCTTTCTTTTTATTTGCTATTGTTTTTCTTGTTTATAGTTTAATATTGCCTGAATTAACTTGCCAGGGTATGTGGATTGGTTTACAAGGATATTGTTTAAATGAGGAAGGGTTATTATTAGGTGAATTTTTTAATATTATATTATGGACAGGTATGTTTATTATATTTTATACAAGCTCATGTTTATTAGTTTATTTAGTAAGGAAAAAATGATATCAAGAAAAGCACAAGTCAGTATGCAGGTTTTGTTATTAGTTGTTAGTATATTTGCATTTGCTTTTTTACTAGCTGATGTTAAAGCTGAGATAAGTGAGGGTAGTTATTGTTGTGAAAAAACAGAAGGAGGTGCTTATTGTATTAATGCTGAACAAGATAAATGTGATGAAAATTATAAGATGTCTCCTACATCATGCCAGTCTACTAGTTATTGTAAGTTAGGAACATGTTATGACAGCCAGGAAGGTATATGTATGGAAAATACACCTTTAACTACATGTAAGAAACAGAATGGTACATGGTCTGCTAATTCAATAGAAGAAGTGCCTCAATGCCAGTTAGGTTGTTGTGTTATTGGACAAGAAGCTGCTTATGTTACCTTAGTTAGATGTAAGAGATTAAGTAGCCAGTATGGTGTGGATATGGATTATAGAACTAATATTAATTCAGAAACAGCTTGTATTGCTACTGCTCAATCCCAGGAATTAGGTGCATGTGTTTATGAGCAAGATTTCCAAAGGACATGTGAATTAACTACTAGAGCTGGTTGTTCAGCTGAAGAAGTTGTGGAGAGTGTTAATGATACACAGACTGGTAAGAAGTTTTATCCTAATAGGTTATGTTCAGCTGAAGAGTTGAATACTATCTGTGCTCCTACTCATCATACTGATTGTTATCAAGGCAAGGTTTATTGGTATGATTCTTGTGGTAATAGGGAGAATATTTATACACCTGATAAGGATAGGAGTTGGAATAATGGGAGGATTGCTAAGCCAGATGAGATTTGTGAGCCAGTAGGTGCTAGTAAGGAGTGTGGTAATTGTGATTATTTGCAAGGTGCTAGATGTGGTGAAGCTGAATTTTTAGATAAGCCAGAATATGGTGATTATGTATGTAAAGAGACTACTTGTACAGATGATGGGGAAGAGAGGAAGAATGGGGAGAGCTGGTGTGTATATCCATCTGCTATGGGTAATGGTACTGATCCAGCTGGTTCTCGATATTTTAAAAAGACATGTAAGGATGGAGAAATCTTAATAGAGCCATGTGCTGATTATAGGAATGAGATTTGTGTGCAGAATAATTTAGAAGATTTTAGTTATGCTACTTGTAGGGTTAATAGGTGGCAGGATTGTGTTACTCAACAAGAAGAAGAGGATTGTTTGAATAATGCTCAGAGAGATTGTTATTGGATTAAGGGGGTAGAGGGGATGATTGTTGGTAATTCATCTAAGGGTGTGTGCTTGCCTGAATATGCACCTGGTTTGGAGTTTTGGGAAGGTGGGGAAGCAGAAGGTGTTTGTGGACAAGCTAGTGCTCAGTGTGAGGTTGTTATTGAAAAGGGGTTGATTGGTGGTGAGGATGTTGTTGAAGGTGAGGAGTGTTTAGAAGAGAGTTGGGCTATTAGAGCTAATGAGATATGTAGGTCATTAGGTGATTGTGGTGGTTATGTTAATTATGTTGGTGAGTATACAAATGATGGTTATTTATGGACAGAAGATGGGAAGAAGAAGACATTTTCACCTAATACTATTAATAAGATTTCCAGTCCTTTTACTGGCAAGGTGATTATGGCTTTGTTTGCTTTGGTTAGTGGTTATGCTGTTGACGAATATGGAAGAGAAATTCACCCTAAAAGAACTATAAATGAGCCTGATGTTGGAGAAACTTCTACTACTAAAACCCCAACAAATGGGGGGGCAGCTGCAGCAGGAATAATTTTGCAAAAAGGTTCAGAAGAAACACTATTTAATTTACCAGAAGCATTACAATATAAGGGGGAAAGTAT
>JBNGDY010000083.1:0-2052 GCA_049975665.1 Candidatus Nanoarchaeia archaeon
ATATACAATGATGAAGATTACTCAATTGATAAATTAAAAAAATTAGCAAGTGAGCAAGGATGTTAGTAAGATGACAAATTTAAAAGGTGAGTTAGTAATAACAAAACAAGTGTGTGATGAGCTAAATGATGTTGGATTATCAGCCAAATGGAATCCATATCATAATGCTTGTTCAATAGATTTCACAGATGCCAACTTAACACAAAGCGAGTTTGATGGAGCTAATTTAAGCTTATCAACATTTAGAAAAGCAGATATGACAGATAGCATATTTAAAGATGCTAAAATAAATGAGGTTCAAAAAGAAAGAATAAATTGGATAGCACCAGAAACAAGGAGCAATTTTGAAATACAAATGGAAAAAGTTATAAAGAGTGCTAATCAAGAAGAATTAGAGAAACTAAAAATAGTTTATCCAGAATTAGTTAAAAAATATAAAATTTAAAATGGTAAAAAAACAACCACAACCAAAAGAAGGTATTCCTATAGCAAATGTAAATAAAGTACAATGTAATTTTAGTGAAAATTCAAAAAAGTTTTTATGTGAAGTATTTAGTGATGATTTCTCAACAGGTTCAATAGATTTTGGAAATATAAAATTTTATCAAGTATTGGGGGAGAATGAGACTAGTTTTAGTTATAATGGTAGTCCAATTTGTTTAAGTAAACTTCCAAAAGAAACTATTTGCTTAGTATCACAAGATTTTTCTGAACTTCTTTGTGTTGAGAAAAATAGATGGAAAACTAAGGATGCTTTTGAAAAATATAAAAAGCAATCAGATTTAATGCATAAAAATAAAATAAAATAAAATGGTAACAATAGAAGAAGTAAAAAGAAAGAAGGAATACCGGTTATGGTATGTGAAGTCCCAATAAATCAGCAAGTTAAGATAAATAAAGAAACAGGAGAAATGTTATAATAAGATGCTAGAATTTACAAAAAAACATTTTCAGAACATATCAGATATAATTAGAGAGGTTACAGCTAAAAAAGTGAAAATGGCAGAAAGGATGAGAACAGCATCTCTCCCATTTTTTGATATGAATTTAGAGTTATGTTCTGAATTTTCAGATTTTTTAGAAGGAACAAATCCCAAGTTTGACAGAAATAAATTTATGGATGCATGTGTCTTCAAAAAATAATAAGATGACAAGGTTAGAAAAACTCAATAAAGAAGGAAACATTGAATTAAATTGTGGAGATATAAGGATAGAAGGAACAACTCCTAAATTTGCTGATCTATGCAGGGTTAAAATAAAAGACCCAGATAATAAAAGATGGACTGATGCAGTGTTTGGTATAAGAAAAATAGGCAATATTACTAAAGCTTGTGTTACTCATGAAAAAGGGTATCCTAGTGAACAAAAAGTGATGCAGTGTTTGATATAAGAAAAAGAGGCAATATTATTAAAGCTTGTGTTACTCATGAAAAAGGGTATCCTAGTGAACAAAAAGGGATGGCTAAAAAATGTGTGAAATTAAATTGGTTGAGCGAGGAGTTACCTAAATTAGAGTGAAATACCTCACTCTTCTCACTCTTACGAAAGGAGACTTCTTGGCTCAAATAAATGTATGTTAAAGATGGTAAAAAATATAAAAACAGCAGTTTTATTGCTTTTAACAGTATTTTGTATAGGTTTAGTTAGTTCACAAGAGAATATTACAAATGATACTTTTGAGGTTGGAGAAGGAATTTTAACACCTGATAGTCCTTTCTATTTTTTAGATATATGGGGTGACAACATTAAAATGAGTTTCTATAAAGGAGAAAAGAAAGCACAGGTAGCTTTAGAGGTAGCAGAAGAAAGAGCATCTGAAATGAAACTGATGGCAAGTGAGCAAAAAAATGAGGCTTTACAGATTGCTAATAGAGAACATAAAAGAATTATGAATATGATAGGAGATATAGCATCTGAAATGCCAGAAGCAAATAGAACAAGATTACAGGAAAATTTATATAAACATACCTATATACTACAAAGAGTATTAGAAAATGCTCCTGAACAAGCTAGGTATGGATTGTCTACTGCTATTAATAACTCACGAAGGAT
>JBNGDY010000083.1:2062-3189 GCA_049975665.1 Candidatus Nanoarchaeia archaeon
ATGAATCTTCCATCAAAACTAAGATTAAGTGAAGAAGATATAGAAAATAGGATCAGACAAGGATTGGTGAAGATAGGAGATAATGGGAGAGATCAAGATAGTCAACAAGAAAAAATTTATTGTGATGATTTTGTTCAAGGAAGGGATAATGATGTTTGTTATATGATTTATGATCCTGTATGTGGTAGTGATGGAGAGACATATTCAAATGATTGTGTAGCTTGTTCTGAAGGGGTAGAGTGGTTTGTTAATAGAGCATGTTAATATGTCAGTAGTTATATATAAAAAAACTATTTAAATAAGAATAGATTATAAATAATATCTGTCTGAGGACTACTGACTAGTCAGGAATTACTTGGGTTTAATTCTCTAAGGTCCTCAGACTTAATAATTATTACTTTCCCTTAAAATTTTTCTTTACATATCTTTGCACTTCTTCTACTACATTGCTACTATGACCACCATCATCTTTAGTGAATAATTTTCCATTTTCCACACTTAATTTTATAGGTCTTTCACCTTTCTCTGTCCTATCTCCTACTATCTTTTTGGTGTCACATACAATCACAGCTCTCCCATTGCCTGAACTTGCTTCTTCTAACCTACAACCTGGCATCAATTGTCTTCTTCTATTACCAAACATTTTTTACCTCCTAATATAAATTTAGATCATTATCAAACATTTGATTTATGATATTTGTATTTATTTCCTTAATAGATGAACTCTCAAAGATTGTTCTTAAATTTTTCCATTCTCCGCCAATATTTTCATCAACATCTAATATTAATTTTGGTAGCATGAATGAGTTTCCTGGATTTATAATATTTAGATATGCCATTCTTGAATCTCCTTTATGAATATCTACCATATCTATCTTCTTACCAATAGGTAATGACAGGTTTGATATAAATACTGCCTTCTCCATTTCATTACACACAGGACAGCCAAGTACCATGAATAAAGTGTTGTTCATTCTTTTTCCTTAACATTAATATTTATATTCCCACTACTAAAGTCTACATCTGGCTTAACTTTTTTTATAGAACCATCTTCTTTTTTGATTTCGCAAAATAATTCTCCTGCTTCATAGTCGCAAACAATTTTTCTTTTCACATCCATATTTATC
>JBNGDY010000084.1:0-3164 GCA_049975665.1 Candidatus Nanoarchaeia archaeon
TTTTATTAGGTATATGGATAATTTGGGGTATGAGAAATATAAGGTGAAGATAATCTTTTTATTGATTGTATTAATTGGATTGATTTTTATATTTTCTATTTCATCTACTTCTGCTGCTATTTATAATGCTGCTAATAATGTGGTTTATGAATGCGGGAATATAACAGAAGCTAATGTTGTTTATACTATGAATCAGTCTATTACAACTACAGATACATGTATTAGAGTGAAAGCAGATAATGTTACTTTAGATATGAATGGTTATAATATTACTGGGGATGAAAGTAATGATGGGGTATATTGTTCAGCATTCAATAATCTTATTGTGAAAAATGGAGTCTTAAATAACTTTAATTATGGTTTATATTATAATGGGACTGGAGCAGATTTTTATGAAGTTAATTTTTCTTCTAATGTATTTGCAATCTATTTTTCATCTACAACAGATAGCTCTTTAAGGAACATTACTGTAAATGAAAATTATTATGGCATTTATTTGTACTCTTCTTATGGCAATAATCTTATTGATATAGATGTTGAAGATAATTTATATGAGGGAATCTATTTAGATTCAAGTAATAATAATAATTTAACAAATATACAAGCTAGCAATAATTTAGGTTACTCAAGTTCGTCTGCTATTTACCTGTCTTTAAGTAATAATAATGAATTAACAAATATTCAATCTAGTAATAATCTGGGAGGAGGTATAGCTCTTGCGGGTTCTGCTAATAATATATTAGAAGATGTAATTGCTAACTCAAATAATTATGGTATTGGAATGAGCGAATACCAATCAGGGGGCTCTACTGATTATTCTTTTAATAACACACTAACAAATATAACAGCCAACTCAAATAATGATGATGGAATCTCGCTTTCTACAAGTTCAAATAACACACTAACAAATATAACAGCCAACTCAAATAATGATGATGGAATGGTTCTTGCAGTTGAATCAGATAATAATATTTTAACAAACATAATAGCAACATTAAATGTAGGGAAGGGTGTTCTTATTTCTGCGAGTTCAGATAATCATTTAGAGAATGTCACTACAAATTTAAATAAGCAGGATGGCATTAAAATTTCTATTGGCTCTGGATTTAGTACCGGGCTTGGAGAGAAGATTTCACCTAGTTTAAATAATACAATTATCGATGCAATAGTTAATTCAAATAAAAATTATGGTATTAGTATTTTTGGTAGTTCTTATAATAAAATAAGTAATTCTAGTATTTGGAATTGTTCATCAGGAGACTATTCATGCATTATTGTATCTGAGGGCACTTATGGGGGGCTTGATAAGAAATCAGAGAATAATTCAATAGATAAGACGAGTGTGAATTATTCTGTGGGGCATTTAATATGGATTAATCAATCCTCAAATAATAGTTTTAATTCTCTTACATTAGATAATTCAAATAAAAATGCTGTTTTTATGGAAGGGGATTCTTCTTTAAATAGGTTTTATAATTTAAGTATATCTGATATTATTCAAACAGGCATTAATATTACAGTCTCTGGGGGTAATTCAAATAAACTAATTAATAATAGTTTTTCAAATGTTAGTGTATTAGATTATTATTTGCAAGCTGGCTCAGTATCTGAATATGAATTATATGAAAATTCATTGGAAATTCATGCACTTTATGGGAATATAAGATTTTTAAATAATATAAATGCTTCAGGCAGTAATTTATCTAATGTTTTAACAATAGAACAGAATAATGTGTTTGTGAATTCTTCTCAGGATACAGGTCTTAATAAATCAGCCAATATAACTTTAAATGGATTATGGAGTGAGAATCTTATAGGGGTGGAGGTAGATTGGAATGATGATGGTATCTATGAGAATTGTCCTGCTGATGTTTGTACAATTATAGGTGATTTTTCACCTGGAAGTCCTTTTGTTTTTAATGTCACACATTTCACAGCATATAAAACAAATGCAAGTACGGGGAATAACTTAACAATTTGTGGTGAGCTTTGGGAAGAAGATGCTATATATGTTCTTCAAAAAGACATTACAGGGGTATCAGGGACTTGTTTTACTGTTACAGCTGATAATGTTACTTTAGATATGAATGGGTATAATCTTACTGGTGATGGGACTGGTTTTGGTATTTTGGTTGAGGCTTATGATCGTTTGACTATTAAAAATGGAGAGATTTATAATTTTTCTGATGGAATACATATCCATGGTTTCCCTGATAGATCATATAATTTTAACTTCACAAACATAACTTCTTCTTTTAATACGCGTGACGGTATCTTTTTGTCTTATATTTATAATAGCAATTTTAATGATATTATTACAAATTCAAATGAGAGACATGGTATTTCTTTATTTTCTTCAGATAATACCTTAACTAATATCACAGCTAATTCAAATAATTATACAGGTATTTACCTTTTTGGAGCTGATAACAATATACTTCAGAACATAAATTTTTGGGATTGTTTATCAGAAGAATATGCCTGCCTTCAGATTGGGAATTCAGACAATAATACAATTGAATCAGGTATAATCAACAAATCTTCTAATTATTTAATTTATTTTTATGGATATAGTTCTTCTGGCAATAATATTTCATCTTTAGTTTTGGAAAATGCTTCTAATCATGCTATATTTATAGCAAGATCTACTACTTGGTTTGATGAGGAAATGACTAATAATAGATTTTATAACCTCTCTTTTTCAGATATCTCTAAGAGTGGTATAAAAATCACAACAGGTGTAGGTGCTAAACTTATTAATAATACTTTCTCAAATATAGGAGGTGCAGAATATGATCTTTCTGAAGGTGTTGCTTCTGAATATGAGATTCAAAATAGTGATTTAGAGATTTATGATTCAGATTATGGTAATATTATGTTTTCAAATATTTCACTCTCATTAACAAATAATAATCTTTCTGAATTAGTAGAAATAGACAATAATAAAATATTTGTAAATTCTACTCAAGAACCAGCTTTCAATACCAGTGCAAATATTATAATTTATTGGACAGATTATGATGTTTCTAAGGTACAGGTAGATTGGAATGATGATGGTAGTTTTGAAGATTGTCCTGAAGAGGTTTGTCAAAATTTTACTGCTTCAGGAGGGATGTATGAGTTTGATGTTACTCATTTTACAACATATAAAATATCTGGCTATA
>JBNGDY010000085.1:0-1475 GCA_049975665.1 Candidatus Nanoarchaeia archaeon
ACAGCAATGAGGTTAGCTGAAGGGGTTGTTAATATTGCTGGGATATTTGGGGTTGAGGATTTACATGTGGTTGATAGAGATTTTATTGAAAGATATGAAAAACAAAAAGAAGTATGGGTAGTCCCTATCTCTAACATTAATGATATTGGTTGTGATGAAATTTTAACAATACCAGCTTAAAATGGAAAAAAGAGGAATGTCTTTGATGTGGGAAATATTAATACATTTAATTTTAATAGTTTTGATTTTTGGATTATTCTTTTTTGCAAGTGTTGGTAGTGTTGGTTCTGGACAGGTTAAGAGGCAGGTGTTGGAGAAGCAGTTAGCATTAATGATAGATAGTGCTGAACATGGCATGGTTTTTGTTGTTAATAGGGTTAATAGAAATGGTGAGATTAGGGATATAGCAATAAAGGATAGTGAGGTGCATGTGTATATTGAAGGTAAGCCTAGTGAAGGTTATCCTATTTATACTAAACATGATGTTTATGTGGAGCAGGAAGGAGAGGGTTTAAGAGATAAATTTTTAATCAAGGTAGAATGAATAAACAAGCAGTATTAGGAGAGGGCATGTTAATGATTTATAGATTAATCTTAGTAGCTTTTATTGCCTTAATTGTATTAGGTTTAGCAGCTGTTTTTTATGATTATGATATTAATGTGAGAAATGTTGAGGCAAGTATTTTCACTAAGAAGGCAGTAGATTGTCTGGTAGAAGAGGGTAAGGTTAATTTAAGCAGATTTGATGAGCAAGAAGATAGTTTTATGGAGGTATGTGGATATTCTTCTTCTGATAGGATATATATAGAAGCCAGGTTTGACGAGAAGGTATTAAGGCAAGGTGATGCTGGATTAGTATGGATTAAGGAGTTATTTGATATAGGTAATCATGATGAGATAAGGAAGTATAAGCCAGGTTATTTTAGAACAAGATTGCCTGTTAGGAATGCAGATGAATTAAATATATTTGTTATTGTGAAAAATGAAGCATAAAAAGGGTATGATTATTGGCAGTGTTCTTGGATTATTTTGGGCAACAATTGCTATTGTTGTTATTTTATTCTTATTTGTATTTGTTTCTGGAGCTGTGAAGATGTTTGGTGGGATTGAAGAAGGTGTTAAGATTAGATATGTTGATTTTGAAGAAGGTGTTGGTAATGCTGTTATTAATAATATTAAATTTATGTATGTAAGAGAGTATGTTATTGATGACAAGACCTTTCTTAATGTATTAAAAAAAGATATTAATTTAATAGAAACAGATGAGTGCAGAGAATTTATGGAGAGATTAGGAATATCTTATCTAGAGCTTAGAGATATGAATGATATGATGTTATACTGGCGTATTCCAGAAGGCACACCTCAAGATAGTTGGTTAAGAAAGACCTATGGCAGACCAGTATTAGTATGTAATTTAGAGCAATGTTATAAAGATAAGCAGGCAGAAGAGCTTGTTAAAGAGATTTATTTGTTAA
>JBNGDY010000085.1:1575-3138 GCA_049975665.1 Candidatus Nanoarchaeia archaeon
TAAGAATTAGCAGATTTGATGTTACTAAATTAAGAGATTACTGGGATGAGGTAGAAGAGAATTATGGGTGGATGGGCAGAGGGGGTGTGATATGAAAAAACAAGCACAAATTATGGCAATATGGCTACCATTACTAACCTTGTTGATGTGTGCAGTTATAGTTGGTATTTATTTTATACAAGATAAGCAAGTAGATTCCTCTTTATCTTCTCCTGTTGGTGTTTTAAATGTGCAGGAGGAGAAGGTATTGTTTGAGATTTATGAACAGAGATTGATAAAGGAAGCAAGTAAGCAAGTGCAAGCAGGATGGGGTAGTGATGCTTATTTAGATGATTTAAGAGAGGAGTTTATTAATTTGCTAGTAGGTAATGAGAATGGGTTTCTTACTACTAGGATATATATACAAGGTGATGTTATTAATATTTCAGATGCAGATAAACAAGCATTTATATCTAACACACTATATCCTAGTAATTCATTTAAGATGGATGAGGATAGATTAATTGTTGAGAGGCAAGGGCCTATTAAGCAAATAGATTTGAAGCCAATAAAAGATACCAAAGCGTCATTTTCTATGAAGATGAGATATGATTTATCTAAGGTTTATAGTTTTGAGCAAGAAGATTTAAATAATTAATTAGATTATTTAGAAAATGGATTATTCACAACCAGAGAAGAGAAAGACAAGAAGGGATAAGAAAGCTAAGAGAAAGTATAGGGTTTATAAGAAGGGTGGCAGATTTAGAGATAAGAATGTAGAAGAGGGGAAAGGTAAGAAGAAAAAGAAGTAGGTTTAAAAATTATACTTGTTTGATAGAGATATGAAAATGAGGAATAAATTTTAGAGGTAATATGGAGGAGTTATTATCTTGGTTAGATTATATATTAAGTTATAGTGTCTTATTATTTATATTTATTAAAGGTGTTAAATTAGGTTATTTTGATTTATTTGATATGATTTTAATAAATAATAAACAGGAGGGATTATGAACTTTTTATTTTATTTCTTACTAGTTGGATTAATAGTAGCTAGTTTGCAGGATTTGAAGCGGAGAGAGGTTGATAATTGGTTGAATCTGCTATTAATAGCAGGTGGATTTTCCTGGCTTGTTTTTACAAGTATTTTTTATGATGCGAATTATTTAATAAGAGGGAGCATCATCTTTTTGGGGCTATTATTATTTATTGTTTTTGTATTATATTCTAATGAAGAGGAATATATTAATAAAAAGTATCCCAAAACCAAAAAATACCTTCTTATTGTTTTTATTAATTTAATAGTTTTAATTTTTATTGTAGGATTATATATTATATTTAGATTTGATATGAGTTTAATTATTTCTGCTTCTATCTCCCTGGGTATTATGTTTGTATTAGCTAATTTATTTTATTATTCAAGAGTATTTGCAGGTGGTGATGCTAAACTTTTACTTGCCCTATTTCCTTTATTTGTGTCTCCTATGCTTGGCAAGATGTTGATTGATATTGGTTTATTTTCCATCTTGCTTATGGTTGCTGGTTCTATATATGGGATAGGATTTGGGTTAGTTATGTTTGTTATTA
>JBNGDY010000086.1:0-3097 GCA_049975665.1 Candidatus Nanoarchaeia archaeon
AAAAAAGCAACCACTAAATAGTGGTCAGAAACATTTATAATGGATGAAGACTTAAGCAAAATATTAAAAGAGATAGAGTAGATGACTCTTGACAAGGGAAATCAAAAACCTAACATTCAATTAAATTCAGGAGGTACCAAAATAATGAAAATAGAAACAACAACAAAAACCACAGAGTTTGAAAGGCCACATATTGAAGAAGACATAAAAGTTGCCGAACTCAGGGAAGTTAAAGAAATTTCAGAAGGCCAATATGGTCCAAGAGTTGCTTTTGTATACCATATCATAGACGATGATGTGGAGTTAGCACATGTTTGCTATAAAAACAAAGCAACCGAAGATAACAAGATTGGAAAAGTGCTTATGGCTCATGGTTTAGAAATCAAAGATGGAGAAGTAGATACAGAACCTTTAATCGGAACTAAAGTAAGAGTAATGGTAGAAGATTATACTTACGAAGTTGAAGAAGAAGGAAAGAAAGTAGAGAAGACTGCTTCATCTATTAGCAAGGTTAAACCCCTAGCAGAAAAAGCATAATTATATTCCTGCAAAATTTAAAACCTTTTTTATTAAAAGGGCTGGGCTAACGCCCAACCCTTTTATTTTTTATTTATTAATAAATTTACCACTTTATAATGAACAATTAACTTTATAAACAATAAAATCTTTGTGATACAAAGATTAAGATGAAAATAAGACCTAATCACTTTGCTTCTATTAGAGAGACTAAAGAAATTCAGAGAGGAGATACTAAATATACTGTCAGAGCCAATAGGGATAGATTTTTTTATCCAGATGAATGGATGGCTTTCTATGATAAACTAAAGAAAAAACAAAAGATAACCTTTGAATTTCTTATAAACACTGGAGCAAGAATAATGGAAGTACAGAATATTAAGGTTGCAGATTGTGACCTTGGTAGGGGAAACATAGTTCTAAGAGTTACAAAAAGAATAGTAAACAGGCCTGGAAAACAAAAAGAAGGAATAAGAAGAATAAGAGTTCTAACAGTTTCAACACAATTTACTAAATACTTAAAGAAGATAATAGCGGAGTATAATCTTAAACCAGGAGATAAGTTTCCTATTTTATCAACACCTGCAGCAAATATCGCTATGAAGAAAGCATTAAAGGAAGCAGGAATAGAAGATTATGATATGTTCTCATTACATAACTGCAGAAAAACTCTTGAGACCTGGCTTATAGCCTTAGGAATTGATAGCTTTAAGATAGTTAAACACTTTGGTCATAGTATGAATATAGCAATAAAGCATTATGTCTCTCCAGACCTTTTCCAATGGGAAGATAAACAAATGATGAGACAAATAGTGGGAGATCTATTCCAAAAATGACATTGGGACCTTTAGATATGATTATAGGAGCAGTAGTGTTTATCTTTCTTGATAAAATGATAACCCTAGAAAACATTAACACTGTAGCAGAAACAAAATCTCTTGCACAAGCTATAACAATCGAGAAAAACCCTTTAGCAAAGTGGCTCTTTGTTAGTTATGGATTAGGTGCTGGAACAATATTAATGTCTATAGTTTCTGCAATACAATTTTTATTAAGTTGGATATTATTAAATTGGATTCTTACTCCTTTCTCTTCAATCCCAGACCAAATTGCATTTTATATACTTGCAGCAATCTATATTGCAACGATAATAAATAACTCTATCTTTCTGATTAAATTCAAATTAGATAATAAGAAAGGAAAAAGGAAGAAAAGAAAATGAATGCATGGGAAATAAATTATGACTTGCTTGGGGATTCTCCATTAAAGGAATCTCAGGGAATTTCAAAAGAAGAAATAGAAAAAGCAAGAAAAGAAAATCTTAAAGATTATTATAATGAAATTCATATTTGTAATATATGTAAAAAACAATATGGTAGTGACCTAAAGGAGAGATTACATCTATGTCCTATTTGTGAACAGAAATTAAAAGGTAATAAGAAAAAGAAAGAGAAGTTACTCCTGAAAAGTGAAAAGAAACATTTATTAAGGGAGGATAATACTAAATAGTAGGAAGAATACAATGCAAACATATAATATTATGACATGCGGAGGCTTTTCTACAGAATTTCTAGGAGGCTGTTCTATGGCTTGGTTAGGATTAGTAGTATTATTCTTTCTTGCAGCACTATTAAGAAAATGGGCTGGAGAAGAGGTAGGATTAGATTTTAGTTTTATTGGTTCTTTGGTTGTGGGAATGTTAGCAGACATTATGGTCATAACATTTACAGGTTCATTTAAATGGGCATTAGTCATAGGTATTATTGGTGTTGTTATTGGGGGCTATGGACTGGGTTTCTTTGGATTTGGGGGTGATGAAGAATGAGTCTAACAACAATTTTAATTTATATAGGTATCTTTGCATTAGGATTTTTTATAGGGAGGATAACTAGATAATGGATACTCAAACTTGGATAAATATTGCATTAGTTATATTTGCTATATGGAATGGGATAGATTTATTTAGATTGAAAAGACAAATAAACATAACTGATGAAGAGAAATTACAGGAGATGTATAAAGATGATGAAGAGGAATATTAATAAACCAAAGAAAGAAAAAGAGAAATTAACATATATCTTTCCAAAAGCAGTAGCAAAAAAGATGAAGAAGATAGACCAGAGGACTCAAATGGAGGCCTCTATGATGTCTATGACATTACTTTTAATAGGACTTATAATTGTAGCAGCTCAACAAGTTATGTATGGAGACTTTAGTTGGGCAGTAAAAGGAGTTATTGTATTCAATATTTTATGTGGTATAGTTCTTATTGGTTCTCAGGTTGTAACACAATATCAACAATATGTGCATCATATGATGGTTATGGGTATAGACCCTAGAGAAGAAAAGAAAAGATTAAAAGCAGAAAGGAAAAAGAGATTAGCTATGAAAAAGGTTTCTAAACTAAAAGAAAGATTAGAAGCAGCAGGATATCAATTAACACCTACTAATAATCAAACTCAGCACCCTGGCGTAAAAGAAAATATTAGCCCGCCACTGGGGGAGGGAAAATTAGTAGGAGAGTCTAATGATAATCCTTCACATCCGGTAACTGGCGAAACTGGAGAGTACCCCTCAGCTG
>JBNGDY010000087.1:0-3056 GCA_049975665.1 Candidatus Nanoarchaeia archaeon
GATGTACAAAAGTACAGTTAGCCGTATTGACCCCATTATTATTAAAAATAGTCACAGAACCCTCTGTATCAAAGAGGCCTCTAAAAACAAGTAAGGATAATCTATCACTACAATATTTTTCAGGAATCTCCATATTACCCCACTTTGGAGATATTTTTAACCCAATATCCTTCAACACATAAGCCAAAATCTCTTTCTTAAAAAACCTTATATCAACTGTATTTTCAGTTTTTTTAAAACAAAAATAAGGCTTATATCCCAATACATCTTGCATTAATTTAGCAACATATTCAAAATATTGTCTATTCCTTGAATCAAGAGTTACCTTAACAACTCTATGTTTTTTTATTCTGCCCTTAAAAAAAGTATCATAAACCCCAATAGAACCATCCCCCAACATTATACCAACAAACTCAGCAATCTTTTTCTCTTTAGGAGTTAATCCCATAAATAATATAGACAAGAAAAATATAAAAACAATTCTCAAAATTATAAAGTGATAACTATATCTAAAAATCCTGAAAGACTTATAAATCTTCTACATATATAATATTATGGCAACATACCTACTAGGCATTGATGATGCAGGCAGAGGTCCTGTTATCGGTCCAATGGTTCTAGCTGGCATACTAATACCAAAAGAACAAGAAGAACAATTAAAGCAGTTAGGTGTGAAAGATAGTAAACTCCTACAACCTATCAAGAGAAGAGCAATAGCAGAACACTTAAAATCATATCAACATGCTATTGAACTAGCATTTCCAGATGAAATAGATGCAAGAGGATTTGCAGGAACCAACTTAAATAAAATAGAAGCTGTCAAAGCAGCTAAAATCATTAACAAATTAATAGAAAACTATCAAGATATAGAAGTAATTATTGACTGCCCATCTAGAAATATACCTGCCTGGCATGCATACTTATTAAAATATATAAAACAAGCAGATAAAATCATACTAAAATGTGAACATGAAGCTGATTTTAATCATCCAGTTGTCTCAGCTGCATCAATAATAGCTAAAGAAACACGAGAACAAGCAATAGCTAAAATAAAACAAGAACATAATATTGAATTTGGTTCTGGATACTGCCATGACCCATTAACAAGTAAATTTTTAAAAGGAGATATCTCACATCTGCAAGATAAGGGATTAATTAGAAAATCATGGTATACTTATACAAAACTCATCGCTGAAAAAGAACAAAAAGAATTAGAATTCTAGTATATAAATCTTCATCAAACTCATGCCAAATAAAATTATGGCAGAGAAAAGGACTCATATTCAGTTTTTCGCTAATAGAAGAGATGAAGGACATAAAAGTAGGATGGAAACATTAAGAGCATTAGAACAAACTGGCTCAATAACATCTTCATCACACTCCACTTCTGATTGTTCAGCATTACATTATTATCCTCATGGCAGAAAAGGAAATTATCATGAATCATATTATGGCTCTATAAATATAAAACAATTTCTAGATGATTTAAAGATATCTTACCTAACCCAATAAAACCTTAAAAACCCTAAATTCTATAAACATAAGAGGGTAAGATGTATATTAAAAAACTGGTGATGCAGGGCTTTAAATCATTTCCAAGTAGAACAGAAATACCATTTGAAGGAGATATGAATGTTATTGTAGGTCCAAATGGTTCTGGTAAATCAAATATAACAGATGCCCTATGCTTTGTATTAGGCAGATTAAGCATCAAATCAATAAGAGCAGCTAAAGCAGCTCATCTCCTCTTCTCAGGCACAAAATCCCACAAACCCTCACAACAGGCAGAAGTAGAAATCATTATAGATAATTCTGATGAATCACTAGCATTAAAAGAAAAAGAAATATCTATAAAAAGAATAGTAAAAAGAAATGGACAATCAATATATAAAATAAATAATGAAACAAAAACCAGACAAGAATTACTAGAATTGCTTGCACAAGCAGGAATAGACCCTCATGGATTTAATATCGTCTTACAAGGGGAAATAGCATCATTAATAAAAGCAAAACCAGAAGAAAGAAGAAAAATCATAGAAGAAGTAGCAGGTATCTCAATCTATGAGAGCAGAAAACAAAAATCACTAAGAGAATTAGAAAAAACAGAAGAAAAATTAAAAGAAGTATCTGCTGTATTAAAAGAGAAAAATAATTACTTAAAAAATCTGGAAAAAGAAAGACAAGAAGCACTAAACTATCAAAAATTACAAGAAACAATCAACAGATGCAAAGCTAGTTTATTAGAAAAGGATATTAAAGATAATGAAAGAAATATAGAAAATATAGAGAAAATCATATCACAGCATAAAGAAGAAATAAACAAACTAGATAAACAACAAGCTGAAAAACAAGCAGAAATAGAACAATTAGATGATAAAATTAAACAAGTTAATAAACAAATACAAAAATATACAGGTGACGAACAAGAAGCATTAAGCAAAGCAATATCAGATTTAAATGCAGAGCTAGCTGGCTTACAAGTAAGAAAAGAGAATTTTGAAGCAAGAATTGAAGAAAATAAGCAAAAACAAACCAATCTTAAAGAAAAAATTGCCCAATTAGAAAAAGAAATAACAGAAAGCTCCTCACCTGAAAAACAAGCACAAAAGCAAGAACATGAACAAATTGAACAAAAACTAAATACCTTAGAAAAACAAAGAAAAAAATTCTACATACTTAAATCAGAACTATCATCATTAAATAATAAAAAACAAGAACAAGTCAGTCAGATAGCTAATCTAAAATCAGATATAAAAAGTTTAGAAAATTCAATCTCCTCATTATATGAAGACATACAAATAACAAATAACCTAGACAAAGCAATTAATCAAGAACAAGAAACAAAAGCAAGATTAAAAGAAATAGCAATCCAATTAGAAGAAAATAAGAACAAGAACATAGAAAAACAAAGAGAAATAGCAATTCAGGGAAAAGATATTGAAAAAGATGAAAAATTAAAACAAGACATAACTAAATTAGATGTCTGTCCATTATGTAAGAATAAAATAACACAAGAACATGTAAAGAATGTTATAAAAAATGCAAATAATAAAACA
>JBNGDY010000088.1:0-2961 GCA_049975665.1 Candidatus Nanoarchaeia archaeon
GATTAAAAGCCCTTATATGTTCCAGATACATATTCACAAAAAAATCAGCCCCCCTTTCTTCTTTGTTTTTTATGTACCAAATTTTTGGGATAATATCCAATCTTGAAGGCTTCAGAAACTGATGAGCATCCACTTCTTTATAATCTCTTTTAATACTCTTCTTTAATATTTTTCCCATATTTTACATATTAGATTTTTCTTTTGATAACTTCTTAAAATTAATTTTTCTTAGCTATTTTACTCATCTTCTAAACTCCAGCTTATCAAGCATACCATATTCCCAATCATCTCCAAAATCACTTTCTTTTTGTCTGAATTCTTTATGTGCAATAATCTCTTCAGGAATATCTGTTGTATCCCAAATCTTAATAGGCCCTCTTAAACCTCCATAATAAACAAAATCACCTATCTGCATTCCTTGTGCCTCTAAATAATCAATAACACGATCTTTTTCTTTATGAGCAAGTTCTAATGTAGGGTAATTATCAAAAACATCATCCATTAAATATAATTCAGCAACTAAACTATGCATTGTTTTTGGAGATAAATATATTAAAGCACCTTCCTCATCTACTTGCCATCCTTGTGAAGATTGAAAAATTCTAGGCAAAACATATGCAGTTGCATTAATACCAAATTCAAAATCATATATTTCTCCATCATAATATGCATATCTTAATGGTAGTTCATATCTTTGGTTATTGTAAACAAATATCCCTATTGGTTGTTTAAATCTCTTCTCTCCTTGCTGTGTTTCTAACTGAATCCCTCCAATCCAAGCACCTCTAGATGGTAAAAAGGTTTCTTTTCCATCTTGCTCATAAATAATATCTTCATATAACATAGCACCACCTTGATATAGCCTAATAGTGCCATTACTAGTCTCTTGTATTTGTTCAGGATTAGAGAGCATTTTTGGAATCTGGGCTAACCTATCCTGCATCTCTTCTCCTGAGCCAATTCTGGAATAAGCAGGATATTTTCCAATATCTGTAGGATCTATTAAGAGATGAGTAGCATTATTTGATTTCATAAAACTTAAAGCAGTTTCTGGATAGGGTGTTGTTAAAACATATCTCCCAATCATATGAATCCTTGTTAAGCCTTGAAAATGTCCTCCATCTGCTAATGTAGCTCTTTTACCCAAATACTGAACCCAATAACCATAATCCCACCAATGCAGGAATATAGCATCATCTTGTGTATTGTCCCTAACCCATGACATAGCATTTTGCCATTGCATATTTGCAGAAGGTCCTGTCTGACTTGCTTGCGAGGAGGAAGAAATATAAAAATTATTAAAACTAAATATTAATGCAAGAATCACAACAATAAAACCAATCCACAATAATAATTTAATAATATCATCTTTATTTGCTCTTGCATAATTAAATAATTTAACAGGAACAAGTGATGCACTAAATACTACAAAAGGAGTTATAACAAAAAATAATCTAATAGCCCCTCTTGCACCCACTAACATAAACACCATCCATGAGAAAATAATAATTAATTCTGGTTTAATATTAAATTGATTTTCTTTAAGATATAACCATCCACTATAAACTAAGAATAATAAAACAGAACCAAAATAAATAACCTTCCTCAACAAGCTAGAACCAGAAAATACTGAATGAGAAGAGAAAATAATACCTAAAATCATTAATATCCATAAAATAATGAAAACCACTCTTCTCTTTCTTATTTTAGAAATGCTCTTTGAAATCTCCTTACCAATAAACATTAAACCTATTAAAAATATCCAAAAGAAAATAGGCCCTGTCTGATTTTGCCAATTTTCTAATGTAGGAGATTGATTTTCAGCTACTGTCTCTCCCAATCTTCCAGTTCCAAATGGGTTTAATATTTTATAAAATACCTCTCCAATAAGAGAAAGCTGTCCTGTAATAATCAAGAATAATAATCCTAAAATAAACAAGATAGCAACACTATATAAAATATCATATTTATAATTAACTTTTTTCTTCTGTTTTAAATAAACAACAATTAAATCAATTAATATAAACCCAAAGATAACAGGTACTAACAACCCTACAGATGAAAGTAGGTATTTATTTAATACACCAGCAAAAGTATGACCTGATATCAAAGGAGTAATTAATAAACTAGAAACAAGCCAGATAAAATAAAAGATAAAAATCTGTTTTAATCTTCCAATACTCTCTCTTCTATTAACAAGCCAATAAATAAGCATAGCCAGAGGCAAAATCATAAAAACAAAGTTAGAAATACCACCCCAGCTTGCAATTGTAAATGCAGTTAAAAACCCAACACCTAAACCCAGTAAGCCAGGTTTTACATAACCTTTCCCATCGCTCTTATCTAAATATTTTAATGAAAGAGTAAAACCCAGCAAAAATAAGAAAAAAGCAAACATACCAATAGATTCATGATCTGAAAAACCAGCCATTGTTCTATATAAATAAGTAGGAATAAATGCTAAAAAACCACTACTTAATAAAGCAGCCATTTTTGAATGAGTTAATATATAAACTAAAAAAAAGAACATAATCAATCCTAATATAAAAAATATTACTGGATTAAGTACATGTGCATATTGTATTGTAAAATTATTATTAAATATCTTACCAATCTTATAAATAAATATAGAACTATCTGGTAAGATTTCAGCATGCCATCCCTTACACTCATCAGGCAAAGCTCTTAATGGATCACATTCTGGCAACCCTTCATTAAGCTTAGTCTCAGCCACTCTTAAAAAATAAATAGGATCTAATGCAAGAGGCAACTTCTCTCCAGTTGTTTCGTCAACAAGTAAAGGCAGGTTTGATGTCCTTATCTGAACAGAAACAATTAACAATATAAGGAAAATCACACCAATAGCAATCCATTGAAATCTCTTATTTTCACATACCTTTAAAACATTCTCTTTATTAATTGCTGTTTGCATAAAAACCTATAAGAATTTGCTTTTAAATT
>JBNGDY010000089.1:0-2958 GCA_049975665.1 Candidatus Nanoarchaeia archaeon
ATTCTCAACTATCTGCCTGCCTTTATCATATATCCTACTCTCATAATAATTCCGAGCTTCAAAATTAAAACTAAACTTTCTAAATGTTTCCTCAAAACCCTTATAAACCCAATTATTCATCTTTCTCCATAATCTTAACACAGAAGGATCACCTGCTTCCCACTTAACTAACAAATCTTTAGCATCTTCTTCAAGTTTAGGCAATTCCTTAACAGCCATATTAAATTTCTTATAAAAATCACCTACAAAATGATCTGGTTTCTTTTTCTCTGAAGAAGGATTCCTTCCTTTACCAAATTTTTCATATCCTAACATAGACTTACAGATTAAAATACCTCTATCATTATATAAATTAGTTTTATTTACCTTCTTGCCCATATATGATAAAATATTAGATAAAGCATCACCAATCGCAATATTTCTCAAATGCCCTATATGCAATGGTTTATTTGTATTTGGAGATGGAAACTCAATAACTACTTTCTTACCATCCTTATTAATATAAAACTCATCCTTCAACACTTTATTAGCAAGTTTCTTCTTATCTATAAAAAAATTTACATATCCAGATTTAGCTTCTATACCTTGCAAACTACTTGGCAGGCTCTTTCTCAATTTCTTAACAAGTTTATCAGCAAATTCAATAGGATTATTAAAAGAAAAACAAGGAAATGCATAATCCCCCATTTCGTCTTTAGGTGGTTTTTCCAACAAGTTATCAACCTTATCCTGATTAATATCAAGCTCCTTAGCAAGCATATTTACAATCTCTTCTTTCATATTTGCAATAAGAATAAGCTATTTATTAATCTTGCTCTAATAAGATATGTTTATATACTTCTTTTCATTATATATAACAACTAAATAAGAGGTGAAACAAACCAAAAATGGCAAATAATGAAATTAAAATTTCAAACTTGCCATTTTAAACAAACCAAAAATGGCAAAAAACATAATAGACTTGATAGCTTTAATCTTAGTCATTGTAGGTGCACTTAACTGGGGTTTAGTTGGTATTGGTGGTTGGAATCTAGTCAATCTAATATTTGGCTCAGTTGCTTGGCTAGAACAAGTAGTTTACATCTTAGTAGGCTTGTCAGGTATCTGGATGATATTTGCATCTATGAAAAAATAATTTTTATTTTTTTTCTTTTTTATAAAAACAAACCAATAAAACTTCTATAAGCCAGATATAGTTTTCTAGCTCTTGCAGATCTTTTACCAAAATAAAATACATAATCTCTCCCATCCATATATGCAATTACACTGCTATTATTATTTCTTAACATGCTCTCAAATCCATTCTCATTTCCCTTACCCAAAACAAGTTCATCTATACTTCCAACACTAATAGAGAATTCATCATCTCCACCACTTACAAACCTGCAACTTACACATCCATCTCTAACAACAATATCTGCTTTATAACCTTCTTCCAGCGCTCTTTCAAAATCCATGCCTAAATCCAGATTTTAGGTTTTTTAAAAATAATTATTCTATAGTATAATTATAATACAGCTAATTCACCTTTAGCTTTCTGTTCCCTATCTTTAATAGAACCAGGCTTATTTATCCTAGGCCTGCCTGTTTCTGGCTCTTTCCTTAATGTAATATCCAAATCTTCTAATAATCTAGAAATACCCTTTTCAAAATCCATTATCTCTCCTGCTTGTCCATGCTTGCCAGGTTCACCAGAAAAAATCATTAAATTATCAGCTAGATATGAAATCAAAAGCAAATCATGATCAACAACAAAAGCAGTCTTCTCCTTCTCCATCATAACATCCTTAATAATCTTAGCAATATTAATCCTCTCTTCAACATCTAAATAAGCAGAAGGCTCATCTATTAAATAAATATCAGCATCTTGTGCTAAACATCTTGCTATCGCCAATCTCTGCAATTCTCCACCTGATAATTCCTTTAAACTATTATCTAATATAGCAGTTAAATTAAATTTCTGACATAATTTCTTATTAATCTTCTCATTTCTAATAATGTCTCTTACCTTTTCCTCTTGCTCTGTAAATAAATACTGCTTCTTATAACTAACCTTTTTATTAGATAAATGAGCAGCTAATTCATTTACAAATGTGGTCTTACCTGTCCCATTCCTACCTAAAATACCAATAACATGATTCTCTCTTATCTCTCCTTTATTAACATCTAACTTAAAATTGCCTTTTTCACAAGAAAAATTATCCCACTTTCCAACTACTTGTCCAGCTGTCGGCTTATTTTTATTAAAATTAAAATTTAAAGCCTTATTCCTAATCCTTAAATTCTCTTCTTTTAGAAAACCTTGAAGATATGAATTAACACCATACTTACTAGATTTTAACCCCGATACTAAACCAAAAGCACCTTGTTGCCCATAAAAAATATTTAAATAATCTGTTAAAAAATCTAAAACCAACAAGTCATGCTCAACTACAATAATAGTTGATTTTTCAGCAAGCTTTAAAATAAATTCACTAACCCTTAATCTCTCTGCTATATCTAAATATGCTAATGGCTCATCAAAAAAATAAACATCTACATCATCAATAGAAGCAGCTGCAATAGCTACTCTCTGCAATTCTCCACCTGATAATTGATTTAATTTATTATCAAGAATATGAATAATATTAAGTTCTTCTGCAAGCTTATTAATTTTTTCCTGCTTACCTCTTTGTTCTAATAATTCCCTAACCTTAATCTCCTTGGCAATACTAGACAAATTTTGAGGCTTATAAGCTATTTTCTTATTATTTTCAAACCATCTTAATAATTCAGAGCCTTGTAAATATTGCTTTATCTCCTCCTGACTAGCTTCTTTCCCTAAATTCATCTCTTCCTTACCTGCCAGCAATCTAATAGCGGTTGTCTTTCCAATACCATTTCTACCTAACAACCCTAATACCTTGCCCTTTCTAGGAACAGGCAATCCATATAATGCAAAACCATTTGCTCCATATC
>JBNGDY010000090.1:0-535 GCA_049975665.1 Candidatus Nanoarchaeia archaeon
TCATTACTCTCATTACAATCATCTCTGCCAAAACTATCTCCTAATAAGCTCAAATCTGAAATACTTACATTGCCATCCTGATTAATATCTGCTCTATCACACCAAGCATATAATCCCAATACACCCAAACTAGTATTAGAACAATTATTAGCTCCATAATTAGCAGTAAGAATACCTAAATCCCCCTCATTCTCTACCCTACCATCTTGATTAATATCAGCACCATTACACCAATCATTACTCTCATTACATCCAGTACTACCCCAACCATCAGTAAGCAAAGATAAATCAGCAACACCTACATTGCCATCCTGATTAATATCTGCACCTTCACAATCTATAGATGTTTCAGTATTAGCACTATTTATAGATATTAAAAGAGCTATAGAAATAATTAAGAACACACTCCCAATCATAAACTTTTTTTGTTTTTCCATGTTTCGAATTTTAGCATTTAATAATGATAACTATACAAAAATAGATTATTTAAAGATTTTCATCAATTTTCAATTGATTCTATATTATCATTCATTTT
>JBNGDY010000090.1:545-2955 GCA_049975665.1 Candidatus Nanoarchaeia archaeon
TAACTACCAATTAAGAGTTAATTACTATCACAAGACATAAATAATTTCCCAACCTCCCCCAACCATGTATACAGCAATATATGCTAAACAAGCCCAATCAGGAGAAGGCATGTATGACTTTAAATTAATAGATACAGAAGCACATATAAGAGATATCACACTACCAGAAAGAATTTTTAAAGGAGGAGCAGAAATAGACAGGGAATTTTCCTTTCATATTGCTTACGGAAAGAATGTAGTAAGAGCATATGAAGTAAAAGAAACAGATGAAGAGCGATTTATCATCTTATCAATAACAGGACAGAACAGGTAGGTAGTAGAAAACCAAGAGCAATCAGCATTATTAGAAAAATTAAAACATAAAGGATTTGTAGATGTCTCTAATATAGATAAAAGATTAAGAGGTAATGCTGCACCTGGCAAAACCCTAGGTAGATATGGCAAGCTCTATGAAAAATGCCAGCAAGTACCAGCTAAATTAGCATAATTCTCTGTTTCATTACCTATCTATAAACATCTAATAAATTATCATTTAAACCCAACAACTTTATCAAACCTTTATCAATCTTCTTAACATAACACCCCTCCTTAGTTTGATTCTTACTATTATAATATATTATAATCATAATACTTAAAGCTTTTCTTCACTAAATATTAGTAATAAATATCTATGAAAAATCTTATATTTCTTACATACCTAATAAAAACAACTTAAATGGCACATATAGAAAAACGCATAGCTAACAAATTCAAAAGCATGGATACAGGTATTAAGAGTGCATTCTCTAAAATCAGGCAAGAAATTCAAACTATGCAAAAAGATATAGAAAATATGAAAAATTATCTTAGAAAAAAAGAAAAACAAGATAATTATGCAAGAGAACAAGATAACAAGCTGAGAAATAAATTCAGAAAAGATGTAGATGAATTCTCACAAAAAACAAAACAACTATCAATAGCATTAAAACAAGTTAAAGAAATACAAGACAAGCTAGTAGAGAAAAAGGATTTAGCTAAGATAGAAGATGGCATTAAACAAGATTTCCAGGACAAATTAAAAGATTTAGAAGATAAAATTAAAAAGCAGGATAAAGCTATTAGTAAAATAGAAAAGAACAATGGAAAATAAAAGAAAATGGTAAATATATATTTTGCAGCACCCCTATTTAATGCACCAGATAAATTTTTCAATACTCATCTAGCTGATGCATTAGAAAGGAAGGGACATGAAACCTTCCTGCCACAGAGAGATGGATTTGAATTCTCACAACTAGCTGAATGTTTACAAGATATTGGCATCTCAGAAGCACAATTGCCAGAGGCAGTAAGACACATTATATTTCTATATGATATGAAACATCAACTTCCTAAAGCAGATACAACAATAGCAAGATTAGATGAGCCTATGGATCCTGGACTTTTAATTGAATTATCAGAATCAAAAAGATTAGGTAAGATAAATATAGGTTATAGAACAGATATAAGATCTCCATATGGTTCTTTGCAGGAAACTTATGGTGGGGCACACTTCTTCCCCATATATAAGTTAGATAGTTTCATACAACATCCTATATCAGCTAGCTCACCAGAACAAGCAAATAATGAATTAGAAGAGCTTGCTAATAAGATTGATAATCTTTCTTCTTATAGAAAACCACAACCAACAGGAAATGTGGCAGGAGCATTATTTTCAGGTATAGATCCCACAAACCAGAAAGATATAGAAGAACTTGCAAAAAGATATCAACACTTAAAAGAAAAAGTAGCATCAGCACTCAATCCAAGACAACAATAAAAAGACATAAAAACCCTTCTCACAAATTCTAGATATGTGGTCATTATTTAAATCAAAAGAGGAAGATTTAGGCAGTATATTTGATTATGCAGCATCAGGAGAAGAACTTCAACCCTTAACCTTCTCCAATAATAAAACACAGGCAGACATAGTTAAAGAAATTTTAGAAGCTATTAATCAAGGACATAAGACCATATTTATAAGAGGAAAATGTGGAACAGGCAAATCAGCTATAGCCCTCAATCTAGCAAGACAATTTTCAAAAACATCCATAGTAGTGCCAATTAAATCACTCCAGGAGCAATATGAAAAAGATTATACAAAAGATATGTTCATATTAAAACAAAATAATCAAAAATTAAACATAGCAATCTTAAAAGGCAGAAACAACTTTACCTGCCCATTTCTAGGAGGCAAAGCAGATGCACCAGATTTACCATGCACAATAGAGTTAAGAGAGAAGAATATGGAACAACTTAAACAATATATAGAGCAAAATCAATATGTAGAAAAAGAAAACTTCTCTGCAGTATCAGATATAAGAAGAATGTCTATAGCCCCTGCATGCCCTTATTGGTCCCCATTATTACCAGCAGAAGCATCATCAAGAGCATT